>PXAU01000292.1 GCA_003567075.1 Trueperaceae bacterium | reverse complement strand
GCGCGACGGCGGGGCTCGTGAGGCGCCGGACGTGGCGCGGCGGACGCCACTGGACGCACGCGACGGCGGCGCACGTGCTCTCGCGTGCGCCGCCGTCGGTCAGGCGAAGGTGTCGGGCGGGGTAGGGACCGAGATCAGCCCTTCACGGCACCCGCGGTGAGGCCCGCCACGATGCGGTTCTGGAACACCATCACCAGCACGATCAGCGGCACGGTCACCACGATGGCACCGGCCATGATCTCGCCGAAGGGCTCCTCGCGCGCGATCTCGCCGGCGAAGAGCGCCATGGCGACGGGGACCGTGCGCGCGGCGGGGGAGATCGTGGTGAAGGTGAGCGCGAACAGGTACTCGTTCCAGGCCTGGATGAAGGCCAGCAGCCCGGTTGTCACGAGCGCTGGCGCGGTGAGCGGTAGCAGGATCTTCCAGAACGTCTGGAAGGTCGAGGCGCCGTCCACCTGCGCGGATTGCAGCAGCGACACGGGCAGGCCCTTGAAGAATGCGGTGAGCACCCACACCGTGAACGGCAGTGTGAAGATCATGTAGGAGAGCACCAGGCTGGGCAAGGCCGGCATGCCCAATACCCGGATGACCGCGTAGAGGCCCGCCAGCACCGCGATCTGCGGGAACATGGTCATCGCCAGGATCACGTAGAGCGAGGGCGTGCGGCCGCGGAAGCGCAGCTTTCCGAGCGCGAAGCCGGCGAACGAGCCCACCACCAGGCTCAGCAGCGTGACGGAACCGGCGACGACGATGCTGTTGCCGAGGCCGCGAAGGAACCCGGGGTTCTGGAACACCGCCCGGAAGTTTCGCAGCGTCGGCTCCTGCGGCCAGTACGTGGCGGGGGTTTGAATGAGCTCGGACTGCGTCTTCAGCGCCGAGATGGTGGCCCAGTAGAAGGGGAAGATCAGGTAGATGAAGATGACGATGATCAGGGCCCAGAAACCGACCTGACCCAGCACCTTGAGGAGGTTGTTGCGTCTAGTCCCCATCGCGTTCGACCCCCAGGGCGCGGATGTAGAGGATGGCGAAGACGAAGATCATGACGAAGATGATGACGCTCGCTGCCGACGACATGCCGACGTTTCGCGAGGCGATGAGCTGGTAGTAGGCGTAGGAGGCCATAGAGTAGCGCGCCTCGCCGTAGACGACCTGGAACAGGTCGAACACGCGTAGCGCGTCGAGCGTGCGGAAGATGAGCGCCACCGCCAGCGTGGGCGTGAGCAGCGGCAGCGTGATCGAGAAGAAGCGCCGCACGGGCCCGGCGCCGTCGACCTCGGCCGCCTCGTAGAGCTCGGTGGGGATGGTGGCCAGGCCGGCCATCAGCAGCAGCGCCATGAACGGCGTGGTCTTCCAGACGTCGATCATGACCATCGCCGGCACTTGCAGCGAGGCGGTCTGGAAGAATGCGACCGGTGCGTCGAGGAGTCCTATGTCCGTGAGGAAGGTGTTGAAGAAGCCCGCCCGCGTCGACTGCAGCATCCACTCCCAGATACGGGCGGAGACGACGGTGATGATGGCCCAGGGGACCAGCATCGCCGCGCGCATGATGCCGCGGCCGATGAACTTCGTGGCCAGCGTGAGCGCGATGATCATGCCCAGGATCGTCTCGAGTGCCACGGAAGCGACGGTGAAGGCGAGCGTGTCCCACACCGCGCGTATGAAGTCGGCGCTGGTGGCCGCCAGCACGTAGCGGGTGCCGAAGGCGTCGTACGTGCGCACCGCGTCGTAGCGCAGCTCAGTGTCGAGCCGGCGCAGGAACAGGCGCGCGTTCTCGTACACGGGTTGGCCGTTCTCGACCACAGGTTGGCCGTCGGCGTCGAGGCGCTGGGGCACCTCGAGCACCATCATGGAAAGCAGCTGGCGGTAGTTCTGCAGGCCCACGAACTCGCCCCGGATCTCCGCGCCCGCGGCGAAGCGTTCGTTGGTGAAGCTCGACATCACCACCCGCGCCAGCGGGTACGCCGCCACGATGGCGATGATCAAGAACGAGGGGATCAGCAGCCACAGCGCGGTGCGCTCCTCGCTGCGCGCGAGCGCCGACGGTCCCCCCGGCTTCGTCTTCACGGTCACACGAGTACCTCCTCAGGCACGCCTACGGGGAAGGGCCGGGTCGACGGATCGACCCGACCCTCTCACGATCGGTCACGGTGCGTCACGCGACTCGCTGCGTACGCGGCTCGTGACGTCCGAGTCGCTATGGCTGCCTCAGGGCGAACCGGTGGGGAAGCCGGTGAACGCCTCGAGGTCGAGCTCCAGCAGCGCCAACGCCGTGTCGGCTTCCTCGACGCCGGTCAGGACGTCGTGGACGGCGCGGAAGAAGAGCCTCGAGACCTCGGCGTAGTCAGGCGCGGTGATGGTCGAGGGCCGCGCCACGGCGTTGATGAACACGTCGTAGAGCGCGCCGAAGAAGGGCACCGCTTCCAGGACCTCGGGGTCCTCGTACAGCGCCATGATGGTGGGGTTGAAGGTGCCCACGATGGCGCGGATCTTCTGCTCCTCGTAGGAGGTGAGGAAGAGGGCCAGTTCGGCGGCGAGCTCGGGGTTCTCGCTGTAGCGGCTCACGCCGAGCTGCCAGCCGCCCAGGGTCGCGGCGGGCGTGCCGCCCTCGGCGTCGCCAGCGGGCAGCGGGCTCACGTCGAAGAGGCCGGCGATGTCGCTGTCGGGACCCTGGCCGAGCGAGTAAGCGTAGGGCCAGTTGCGTTGGAAGGCGGCGTTGCCGGCCTGGAACATCAGGCGCGCGTCTTCCTCGGCGAAGCCGGTCACGCCAGGCGGGCTGATAGTGCCCACCCAAGAGGCGGCCAAATCGATGATCTCGACGGCGTTGGGGTTGTAGACCGTGATGACGCCGTCAGGTTCGATGATGCGGCCGCCAGCGTTGGAGGCGATCCACTCGAGCGCGTCGCAGGTGAGGCCCTCGTAGGCGTTGCCCTGCCACACGAAGCCCCAGAAGTCGGTGTTGCCCTCGGCGCGCTCGCCGTCCTGGATGACCTGCGCCATCTCGGTGAGCTCGCTCCAGGTGGCCGGCGGACCGTCGAAGCCGTACTTCTCCAGCAGGTCCGTGCGGTAGTACAGCAGGCCGGCGTCGGTGAACCAGGGGATGCCGATCAGGCGGCCGTCGACGGTGTTGTTCTCGACGATGGCGGGGAAGTGCTGGTCGACCACGTCGCCGGCGCCGAACTCGAACAGGTCGACGAAGTGCTCCTCCAGGTCGCCCGGCCAGATCACGTCGATCTGGTAGAGGTCGACCTCGGGCGAGCGGGCCTCGAAGAACTGCAGGTACAGGCCGAGGCGGTCGTCGGCCAGGTCAGGGGTGTCGAGCACGTTGACGGTGACGCCGGGGTTGGCGTCCATGAAGCGCTGCGCGGCGTCACGGACCAGCTCCAGCTCCATGCCGACGGCACCGGCGGCCACGGTGAGGGTCTGCGCCGAGGCGGCGCCCCACACCAGGGCCAAGGCGAACGCGAGACTGAACAACAACTTGCGCATGCTATCCACTCCTTCTTCCTGCAACTGCCGATTCGTACCTTATGAAGGCACGTAGGACGCCGCACGATGGCAGGCGCCTTCGAACCCTCGAGGACCCCCTCTAGGCCACGCCACCCCGGTTCCGCACCACGGCCACCACGCACTCGGCGCCGTGGCGAAGGTTCGATGCGTGGAGCATAGCAGGTGCCGCGCGGCACCTGCAAGGCGAGCGTAGGCGCGCCGACGTTCGGTCATCGTTGCCCCGAGGCCGGCGCCAGCCAGCGCTCCAGCCAGGCCATGAGCGCTGCCTCGTCGAACGGTCGCGTGAGGACGTCGACCCGAGGTCGGCGCCAGCGACGCCAACCTCGCCG
>PXAU01000277.1 GCA_003567075.1 Trueperaceae bacterium | reverse complement strand
TGTACTTCGACGAGGTCCTCACCGCCTTCCGCATGCACCCTGCTGGGGCGCAGGGCTACCTGGGCGTCACGCCCGACCTGTGCGCGCTCGGCAAGGCCTTCGGTGGCGGCCTCCCCATCAGTGCCCTGGCCGGCACGCGCGCCGTCATGCAGCACCTGCGCCCGCTCGGCGACAGCGAGATGAGCGGCACGTTCCTGGCGCACCTCACCGCCGTCAAGGCGGCGCGCGCGGCGCTGCGCGAGTACGCTCGCCCGGGTTTCCATGACGCGCTCAACGCCCGAGCCGAGCGCTTCTACGCCGCCTTCGAGCAGGCGATCGAACGCAGCGGGGTGCGGCTCCGGTTGCAACACGTCGGCCCGCGCTTCGGCCTCTACTTCGGCGTCGATGCGCCCGTCACCAACTACCGCGAGGCCGCCGCGCAGGACCGCGCCATGCTCATGACCTTCATCGCCGCGTGCTTCGAGCGCGGCGTCTACCTCGCGGTCTCGCCCCATCACGGCTTCTCCGCGGCGCACACCGACGGCGACCTCGAGCAGGTGGTCCAGGTCTTCGAAGCGGCGCTCCACGAGGTGCGCCGCGCGCACCCGGTCGAGGAGCGACGCGATGGCGACTGAGCGGACGCTGATCGGGCGCGTGGGCCTCGTCACGGGCGCGGCGCGGGGCATCGGGCGCGCGGTCGCGCTGATGCTCGCCGAGGGTGGCCTCGACGTCGCCGTGTGCGACGTCGCCGGCGGTGAGGACGCCCAGCAAGTGGCGAGCGAGGTTGCTGCGCGCGGTTGCGAGGCGCTCATCCACGAGATCGACGTGTCGGATCGCGACGCCGTGCGCACGATGATCGCGGCGACGGTGGCGCGCTTCGGGCGGCTCGACGTGGCCGTGACCAGCCACGCCGCGTCGGTTCGCGAGCCGATCCTGGCCGCGGACTGGGATGGCTTCCGGCGCACCCTCGAGGTCATGCAGCTCGGGGTGGTGCACGTCGCGCAGCTCGCCGCCCAGCAGATGGTGCGGCAGGCGCCGCTGGGCGAGAGCCGTGGCAAGATCGTGCTGATCGGGTCGGTGCGCGCCTTCCTCCCCATCGGCGGCAGCTCCGCGTACAACATGGCGAAGGCGGCGACGAGCCACTTCGCCAGGACCATCGCCGCCGAACTCGCATCGCAGCACATCAACGTCAACCAGGTCACGCCCGGCTGGGTCGACACGCCCGGCGAGCGCAAGCACTACACCGAAGCCCAGCTCCGGGCGGCCGGCGCAGCCACCATCCCCTGGGGGCGGCTGGCGACCCCGGACGACGTGGCGAAGGCCGTGCGCTTCCTCGTCAGCCGCGACGCGGACTACGTCACCGGCGCGGACATCCTCGTTGACGGCGGCTTCGTCCTCGGCATGGACCGCTACGCCGGGCTCGACGACGCCGCCGAGCGGGAGACGCCCTAAGCCTGGGTCCGCCTGCCAGAACGCGGCATGTGGCGCCTACGCCAATGCCGGGACGATCAGGGCCATCCCAGCGAGGTCGAGCCGAGCGAAGTCGCGGCGGTTGAGCGTAGCGAGCGCGCTCGCGTCCCCGGCCCGGGCGCAGGCCAGTACGTGCGCGTCGTGCACGACGCCGCCAACGAGTCCGGCTTGGGCGAGGGTTCGCAGCAGGGACATGGCGGTCTCCTCGTCCGGTAGCGTGGCCAGGGTCGCGTGTTGCGCGAACGTGTCGCGCAGGAGCCTCTCGGCGACGTCGGCGCGCAGTCGCCACGGTGCCGGCAGGCGCGTAAGGACGGCGTAGGCCTCGAACAGCACGGGCACGGGGAGGACGGCACCTTCAGGACGTGACAGGGCGTCGTCCACGGTGCGCCGTGCAGCGTCATGGTGCTCGTGCGCGCCCAGCAGCGCGGCGACCACGACGCTGGTGTCGAGCGCGATCCGGCTCACCGCTCGCTGCGCAGTGCGTCGAGCGTGGCCTGCACGTCTGCCGTGCGCAACGGCGGCGTGGCCGCCTCCGGTTCCGCCACCCAGACCTGGCCGCGGCGTTCGAGACGCACCTCGGCCGGCGGCACCTCGAGCTCGATGCGGCCGTCCCGCAGGGTCGCCTCGACCGAGCCGCCCGGCACGATGCCGACCGCGTCCCGCAGTGCCTTTGGGATCACGAGGCGTCCGGCGGAGTCGATGGTGATGCGCATGGTACGAGAATACCATGCAGAGTGGAACGCATGTCCCATCTGCGAACGAGTGCCGCCGCACGGCCCCCTCGTGGCCTACGATGGCTCTCGACGAACGGAGCGCTATGCCCGACGGCACCTCGCCAACCGCTGCCCATCTCATCCTCTTCGTGCGCGACCAAGAGCGCGCCCGCGCGTTCTACGAGGCGGCGCTCGGCTTTCCGCCACGCCTGCACGTGCCGGGGATGACCGAGTTCGGGTTGTCGGGGGGCGCAGTCCTCGGGCTCATGCCTGAGACGGGCATCCGGCGGCTGGTGCCGAGCCTGCCCGATCCGGTGTTGGCGAGGGGCGCCCCGCGGGCGGAACTGTACCTGGTGGTGACGTCGCCCGCCGACGCGCTGGCTCGTGCCCTGGCTGCAGGCGCAAGCGCGCTGTCGCCGGTGCTGCCGCGCGACTGGGGCGACGACGCCGGCTACTGCCTAAATCCTGATGGTCACCTGCTGGCGTTCGCGGCGCCATCCCGGACCGGCATGGCGACACGTGAGGGCGCGGCGAGGGGCGACGGTTGACGGCTGGCTGCTGACCGCTCACCCGTCGCCGAGGACCACGCGCTCGCACCGCGGCGCGCTGCGCTCGCCCACGCCGTCGAGCAGCTCCCCTCGACCGGTTGGCTCGGCCGCCTCGTCGCCCGGCTGCTCGGCCGGTCGTAGACTCGTGGAGGTCGGCTGATGAAGCGTCCCGTTGCGCTCTTGTTCCTCGTGGTGCTGCTGCTGGTCCTGGCGGCTGGCGGCCTGTACGGCGGCATCGCGATGCTGCTCGACCCCAGCGGTGCGTCGCTGCAGATGACCGAGGTCCTGGCGTCGCTGCCGGTGCCCGACTACACGCTGCCCGGGCTGTTCCTGCTCTTCGTGATGGGAGTGGCGCCGTTGGTGCTCACCTACGGCCTCCTGACACGGCCCGCGTGGCGTTGGGCGGAGCCGCTGTCTCGTGCTGGGCGGCATCACTGGGCGTGGACGGGCACGCTCGCGTTGTGTGTCGTGCTGGCCGTGTGGTTGACCGTGCAGGGATGGATGATCGGGTTCCGCTGGCCGATCCAGTTCGTCACGGCGGGCATCGGCCTCGGTATCGTCGTGTTGGCGCTCGTGCCGGGGGTGCGGCGGCACTACGCGCGATAAGCGCGTCGGAGCGCGTCGGGAAGAGCGCCAGGGCGAGCACGAGGGAGCGAGCATGGCCAACATCGGCTTCATCCAGCACCGTTTGGGACGCACCGACGGCGTGTCGCTGGAGGTGGACAAGATCCGCGCGGTGCTCGAGCGCAACGGGCATCGCGTCCACTACTGCGCGGGCAACGAGGACGTTCCCGGCGGCCAGTGCATCCCCGAGCTCTACCCGTTCCATCCCGTCACGAAGCGCATCCTCCTGAACGCGACGCGCGAGCTGCGGGACTACGCCTCGCCGGAGGCGCTGATGGCCGACGTGCGGGCGCACGCGGAGCGCATCAAGCCGGGCTTCGTGCGCTTCATCCGCGACAACGAGCTGGACCTCGTCTTCGCGCACAACCTGCTGTCGGTGGGCTACAACCTCGCAGGGATGCTGGCGCTGGTCGAGGCGATCGGCGAGACGGGCGTGCGCACGGTGTGCCACAACCACGACTTCTGGTGGGAGGACAGCGGCGAGGTGTACCCCACCTGCCCCGAGGTGGTCGCGT
>PXAU01000209.1 GCA_003567075.1 Trueperaceae bacterium | reverse complement strand
GCCAGCGGTACGTCGACGCCTTCCGCCAACGCGGCGCGATGGAGTCGATCGGGCTCACCATCGACCGGATGCTGTGGCCGCAGCGCACGCTGGCCCACCAGATCGTGGAGATCGTGCAGGTACCGCGCGCGCTCGACACCGCCTCGTTCGCCGGCAACCGGGTGAAGATGGTCGAGTACCGCATGGAGTCCGGTGACCCCTTCCTGGAGCAGTCGCTGGCGCAGCTGAAGCTGCCCGAGGGTGTGCTGGTGGTCGGGCTGGTGCGGGAGGAGGCGTTCGTCATCCCGACGGGCGAGAACCACCTGCACGTGGGCGACAAGGCGGTGTTCATGGGCACCGCCGAAGGCATCCGGCGCGTCGAGGGGCGCTTTGCGCCCAGCCGCCGCCGCCAGCGCGTGACCATCATCGGCGGCGGCAACGTCGGCTTCATGACGGCCGAGGAGTTGCTCGAGAGCGGCGCGGACGTCACCATCATCGAGGAGGACGAGGCGCGCAGCGAGAAACTGGCCAGCCTGCTGCCCAGAGCGCTGGTGTTGCGCGGCGACGGATCCGATCTGGAGCTGCTCGAGCAGGAGCGGGTGGAGGACTCCGACGTCGTGGTGGCCGTCACGGCGGCCGACGCCACGAACTTGCTGGTGTCGCTCCTGGTGAAGCAGCTCGGGGTGCCGAAGGTGATCACCAGGGTCGCGTTCGCCCGCAACAGGCGCCTGTTCGAGCGCGTCGGCATCGACGCGCCGCTCACGCCGCGCACGGCCGCGGTGCAGGAGGTGCTCAACTGGCTGCACGTCGACGAGGTCGATCACCTCGCCTCCATCGAAGACCTCGCGGAGGTGATGGAAGTCACCTTCCCCGTGAACGCGAAGCCCGGCAAGGTGCACGAGCTCGGCTCGCCAAGGCGAGCGCTGATCGGTGCCATCGTCCGCCAGAACCGCGCTATCGTGCCGCGTGGCGACACGCTGATCCAACCCGGCGATCACCTGTTCCTCATCACCACGCCCGACAACGTCGACGCGGTCGAGGCCTGGCTCGACCGGCACGCGGCCGGCGACACCTTCTGACGTGCCCAGCGGCCGGCGCGGGCGCTTCGCCCCCTTCGTCGTCGGCATGGGCTTGCTGACGCTGGCACTGGCGCTGGTCGGCTTTTCCATCTACGCCGCAATCCTCGGCGATCCGTTGGGGCCGTTCCTGCTGACGGCCGTCGTGGCGTTCCTGCTCGGTGCCCCGCTCCGACTCGTGGGCAGGTTCGGGTCCGATCCCAGCCGGCGTGAGGCGCTCCTGTCGGTGCTGCTGCTGTGGTCGGTAGTGCCGCTGGTGGGCACGCTGCCGTACGTGCTGGGGGCCGGCATGAGCCCGCTGAACGCGCTCTTCGAGTCCATGTCGGGCTTCACCGCCACCGGCGCCACCGCCATCGCCGATTTCGAAGCCGTCCCCGCGGCGCTCTTCATGTGGCGCGCGTTCACCCAGTGGGTAGGGGGCATCGGCATCGTCGTAGCCTTCGTGGCGGTGTTCCCGCAGCTGGCCATCGCCGGGCGGCAGATCTTCCAGACCGAGACGCCGGGACCGACCGAGGACCGGCTCTCGCCACGGCTTCGCACCACCGCCCTGGCCGTGCTGGGCGTGTACGTTGGGCTCTCCGCCACCTGCGCCTTCGCCTACGCGCTGGCCGGCATGGCACCGTACGAGGCGGTGGCGCACGCCTTCACCACCGTGGCCGCGGCCGGCTTCTCGCCCGAGGCGCGCTCCTTCGAGGCCTACGGGTTGGCGATCGACGTCGTCGCGATCACCTTCATGACGCTGGCGGCAGTCAACTTCGCGCTGCTCTTCCGCGCCTTCTTCGGACGGCCCCGCGATCTGGCGCGCGATCCCGAGCTGCGCACCTACGCCGCGATCGTGCTGCTCGCCGGCTCGCTCCTGTCGCTGCACCTGCTGGGCACGTACGAGGCCGGCGAGGCGATCCGCCACGGTTTCTTCCAGACGGTCTCCATCCTCACCACCACCGGCTACGCGTCGGCGGACTTCGACGCCTGGCCCGACCGGGCCCGCGCAACGCTGTTGATCCTCATGTTCGTAGGCGGCTCGGCCGGCTCGGCCGCCGGCGGGATCAAGGTGATGCGCTGGCTCATCATCGGCACGCATACCGTGCGCGAGGTGCGGCGCGTGCTGCATCCGCGTGCGATGCTGCCGCTCAAGGTCGGAGCGCGCGTCATCCCCGATGAGGTACTGCGCGCCGTCGGCGCCTTCCTGACGCTCTACGGTGCGCTGGTAGCGGCGTCGGCGGCGCTGCTGGTCTACCTTGGCGAGGACTTCGTCACGGCCCTCTCAGCCGCCGCCGCGACCGTCGGCAACGTCGGACCGGGCTTCGGCGCGGTGGGACCGATGGCGTCGTACGACAACCTTCCGGCGGCGGGACGGGCATTGCTCACGTTCAACATGTACGCCGGCCGCCTCGAGATCGTCACGGTGTTCGTGCTCTTCACCCTGCGCTCGTGGCGTCTGCCGCGCGTTCCCGAGCGACAGCGACCGGAGCGAGCCCCGCGGAGGCCTGGGCGCGACGAGGCGCAGCGGTGAAGGGACGGGGTCGGTACGGCGCTCGCGTGCTCGGGTTGACCATGCTCGCCCTGGTGGCGTTGTTCACCCTGTTCGCCGCCGCGGCGCGCATGCTGGCAGAGCCCTGGGCGGGGTTCCTGACGGCGGCCGCCGTGGCGCTCGCCATCGGGCTACCCCTCCGGCGCGTCCCGCGACCCGAGCTCGAGCCGACGCGACGCGAGTCGTTGGTGACGGTGCTGCTGATCTGGGCCGTGGTGCCGGTGTTGGGCGCCATCCCGTTCGCGGTCGCCGGCCCCCTCGGATTGGTCGAGGCGGTGTTCGAGTCTGCCTCGGGCTTCACCACCACCGGCGCCACGATGCTCACCGACTTCGAGGCCGTCTCGCGCACCCTCTTCCTCTGGCGCGGACTGACGCAGTGGATCGGCGGGATCGGCATCATCGTGCTGTTCGTGGCGATGTTCCCGCAGCTCGCGATCGCGGGTCGCCAGCTGTTCATGGCCGAGGCGCCCGGCCCCGAACACGAGCGCCTGCTCCCCCGTCTCCGCACGACCGCGGTCGCCATCCTCATGGTCTACGGAGGCTTGACGCTGGCCTGCACCTTCGCGTACCGCCTGGGCGGCATGTCGGACTTCGACGCCGTCGCGAACGCCCTTACCACCTTGTCGGCGGGCGGCTTCTCACCGGCCGCGCGGTCCTTCGAGGACTACGGCCCGGCGCTGGATTGGATCGCGATCGCGTTCATGACGTTCGCCGGCGCCAACTTCTCGCTCATGTACCGGGCGGTGATGGGACGTCCGCACGCGCTCCTGCGCGACCCCGAGTTCCGCACGTACGCCGCGGTGTTGGCGTTGGGAGCGCTGAGCCTGAGCGTGTTGCTGACACACCAGTACGGCTGGGGCGAGGAGGCCTTCCGACACGGCTTCTTCCAGGCGTTCTCGATCACCACCAGCACCGGCTACGCCTCGGCAGACTTCGCGCTCTGGTCCCCTGGCGCGCACGGGCTCTTGGTCGTCATGATGCTGATCGGTGGCTCCGCGGGCTCCGCCGCGGGCGGGGTGAAGGTCGTGCGCTGGCTCATCCTCGCCAAGGTGACCACCCGCGAGGTCCGGCACATGCTTCACCCCCGCGCGATCCTGCCTGTGCGCGTTGGCCGGCGGATCGTCCCGGACGACGTCATCCGCGCGGTGTCGGCGTTCATCGCGCTGTACATGGCGCTGCTGGTACTCACGTCGGTCGCGCTGGTGCTGCTTGGCAGCGACGAGGTGACGGCCTTCTCGGCGGCGCTGGCCACGATCGGCAACATCGG
>PXAU01000036.1 GCA_003567075.1 Trueperaceae bacterium | reverse complement strand
GGCGCCGCCAGCGACATCAGGCGGCGCCCCTCGCGCCGCGGTCCACCAGCAGGCGCGCCTGCGTGACCGCCACGGCGAGCGTCACGAGCAGGACGAACAGCGTCAACGCGGCGCCGTAGCCGAGCTCGAAGCGCTCGAAGGCGGTCTCATAGACGTAGTAGCCGATGACGCGCGTGCTGCCGAAGGGCCCGCCCCGGGTCAGCAGGAAGACCGCCGTGTAGGACTGCAACGCCAGCACCGTCCCGACGATCGTCAGGAAGGTCAGGGTCGGCCGCAGGAGCGGCAGCACCACGTAGCGGCGTACCTCGCCCTCGTCGGCGCCGTCGATGCGCGCTGCCTCCTTGACCTCGCGTGGCACGCCTCGCAACGCGGCCGACACCACCAGCACGCCGTAGCCGGTCTGCTGCCAGAGCGTGAACAGCACCACGTACACGAGCGCCGCGAAGGGCTGCGTGGTCCAGGGCAGGCGTAGTCCGGTGAGCTCGACCACCAGACCGAAGTCGGGGTTGTAGAGCAAGTACCAGGCGATCGCCGAACCGCCCACCGTGACCAGCCCAGGTGCGAAAAGCAGCGCCTTCACGAAGCGCTCGATCGCCAGCCCCTCGATCGCGAGGGCGATGACCACGGACAGCGCTAGGAACGCCGGCAGCGCCAGCAGCGCGAACGCCACGGTGGTGCCGAGCGCCTGCCACAGCGCGTCGTCGCCGAGCGCACGCAGCAGGTTCGCGGCGCCGACCGGGACAGGCTCGGCGGTGCCGCTCCAGCGCCAGGTGGCGTAGCGCACGACGCTGAGCAGCGGCACCAGGCTGAAGGCGACGAACACCGCCGTCGCCGGCAGCGCCAGCGCCCAGGCGCGCCAGCGTGGGTCGAGGGCACGCGAGCGCAGGCTGGTCGGAAGGCGGCGCACGACCTTCGCAGTCTACGGTCGCCGCGTTGACGATGTGTCCTGGCTGAGCCGGCGCGTCCCGTGGCGTTGCTCGCTGCGTGGCGCTTCTCGCCGCGCCGACGCTCCAGGCCGTGCATACTCGACAGCACGGATGTCGCACGCGGAGCCCATCACGGTCCACCTGGCGCTCTCGGCAGCACACGGCGTGGCCACGCAGTTGCTGGAGGAGGAGGGACGCGTGCCGCTCTTCGCGCTGTTCCACCGCGGCGAGCGCGCCCAGCCGCTGGTGGCCGTGCTGCGCTGGCCGGCGAGCGACGAGGCGACCGCGCTCGCGGCGTTGCGCGACGACGCGCCCGCCATCGCACGCGGCCACGACGCCACCGCCGTCACCCTGGGCGGCGCCGGCATGCTCGCGCGCGGCGCCGACAGCCGCGAGGCGCAGGCCATCTGGCAGGGCTTGCGCGCCGGCACGCTCGACGACCTGAGCGACGTACCCGGTGCCCGGCCGGTGTTGCTGCTCGAGCACCACACCCCGAGCAGCCTCACGCGCGCTGCGTTCCCGCTCTACGGCAGCGGGCTGGGGGCGCAGCAGCTGTTCGCCCAGACCTTCGAGGCCGCCGCCGCGGAGCCCTTCGCAGGCATCCGCTTCTTCGGTGACCCGCGCGCGTGAGCGCGATGCATCCCTCAGCCGAGTCCGAGAGCGCGCACGAAGCCGTCGATGTGGTGCGCCACTGCCTGGGCGTGGTCCAGGCAGGGGAGGTGCCCGGCACCCGCGATCTCGACGTAGAGACCCTGCGGGAGCCCGTTCGCGAGCGCCTGGTTGAGCGCCGGTGGGGTGGCCGTGTCGTGGCTGCCGCAGGCCACGAGCACGCGCTGGCTGATGTGCCGCAGGTGGGGATTGAGGTCCTCGTCGCGCAGCGCGGCGCAGGTGCCGAGGTAGCCGGCCACCGGCGTTCGCAGGAGCAGGTTGCGGTAGCCGCGCACGACGGCCGGGTCCTGGGCGGAGGTCGCGGGTGCGAACCAGCGTGCGACCACCTCGTCGGCGATGGCGGCCAGGCCGCCGCTACGGACCGCCGCCATGCGCGCCTCCCAGGCGTCGCGGTCAGCGATGCGCGCGCCGGTGTCGAGGGCGACGACCGCTGCCACCTGATGCGGACGCTCGAGTGCCGCGCGGAGCGCGATCTGGCCGCCGACCGAGATGCCGATCCAGACCGCTCGCTCGACGTCGAGCTGCTCGAGTACGTCGACGATCGCAAGTGCGATCCGGGCGACGCTGTCGTCGCCGCCCCGCACGTCCGAGAGCCCGTGGCCCGGGAGATCGAGGCGGAGACAGGCGTGGCCGGGCAGGCGAGCCACCACGCCGTCCCAGATGCGCAGGTCGGTCCCGAGCGAGTGGAGGAAGAGGAGGGGGGGCGAGCCCACCTCAGCCTGCTGGCGGCGCCAGCTGCCCCTCTCGACCGTGCAGATCGGAGCGCCGGCGTTGCGGTCGGGACCATCGGTCCGGACGTGCAGCGTCAGCGTGCCGATGTCGACGAAGCCCGGTACGACGATGCTCCTTCAGGGCCGCGCACGTCGTCGGCTCACACGGGCGCCAGCGTGCCGGCGAAGATCAGCCAGCACAGTACCGACTTGGCGGCCAGGCTGAGCACGATGTAGACGCGTTCGCCGTAGAGGTAGTCGCTCCACTTGCCCACCTTCCGGTACTGCAGCACCATGTTCACTGCGAAGATGTTGAAGAAGACGAACAGGATCGGGATGATCGCGTACACGAACGCGGGCGGGCCCGCCTCGCCGCCCGCCGTGACGGCGCCGACGAAGTAGAGCACGATCACGATCCAGGGCACGATGCCGGCGATACAACCGTAGATGAAGGCGGTCCAATCGGTACGCTTGGTGTACTGGTTGTGGACCTCCATCATGATCCCGAAGAGGTTCATGGTGGCGTTGAGCGTGAAGATCAGCAGGATCGCGCCCAGGTCCCACAGGCCGGTGAGCATGCCGATGAGCACGATCATCAGCGACGATGAGAGCGCGTACTCGTAGAACCGCACGGGGTTCATGCCGCGGCGCAGGTGCTCGCGGTAGCGGGCGAAGCCGATCGTGGCGAGGTAGCCGTGCGCGACGGCGGAGATGAGCAGGAAGGCGGCGACGGCGGGACCGAAGCGGAGCTCGAACAGCAGCTGTGGGTTCGGCGATAGCGTGAACGTCTCGAGGTCGAAGCTGAGGTAGTTGGTGTAGATAGGGTACGTCGTGTCGTTGCTGACCAGGATCATGAACAGGCCCTGGGCCAGATGCACGAGGCCCATGATGGCGTTGAAGCGGCGGAGCCCGCGCATCTTCTCGGGGGTGACGTCGACCTTCGCAGACGTCGTCCCAGGTGTGGCCTGCGAGCGCTGGTGTGCCATAACCGAACGGCCTCCTCGTGGTCGCCTGCGGCGACGATCGAGGCCAGCCCCGCGAAGCCCGCGTGCAGGGTGGCGCTTCGGTGAGACTAGCATGAGCGCCGCGGTCGCCATCGGGTTCGAGCGGCCCATGCATCGCGAACGACATCCCTAGCGTGCGGCGGCAGTAGCCTCAGGAGTGAGGGCTCGGGCAGATATGGACGCTGTGAAGCGTTCACGCCCTATCGTTCTGCGGCTGCCATGCAGGTAGGATGACGCGCTCGTTCGGGCATACGGCTCGCGCGAGACTGGCCCTCACGTCGTTCGTTTCGAGGGAGGCCCCTGTGAAACGTCTCGTAATCATGATCGTAGCGACATCACTCGCCCTGCTCGCCTTCGCCGACGAGCACGTGCCTACGGATCCCGCGGCTGCACCCCTGCCGGGTGCGCAACAGGCGATGGTTCGCGTGGTGCACGCCTCGCCCAACGCCGAACTCGAACGAGCAGCCTTGGCCCTCACGGGTGACGAGGCAGCCGTCGACCACGACTTCGGCGCAATCCAGTACATGACGGCGACCGATTACGTGC
>PXAU01000291.1 GCA_003567075.1 Trueperaceae bacterium | reverse complement strand
TTTCTTGTAAACGCCATAAACAAGGGGTGCAGGGGGTATTTTATCGAGTTCAACGCCCTGATGGGCCAGCTCTACCGGTCAAGGGCTGATCACAGCGAGAGAAAGCTCCTTAAGCGCCTGGGAGACTATGACGTTTTGTTAATCGACAAATGTTAAGTTGTCATTAATGTTGAGATTTTGGATTATGTAACAGTAGAACCGTCGGTAAGGATTAAGTTATGTTTTGACAACTTCACATTATTGATATCATAATTGAGCAGTCCTTTATAGGAATAACATAAAAAAAGGAGGCTCAAATGATATCGAAACTGTGCTCCAAAGCTTACCGCCGTTACATTTCTCTCCCCATCCTTGGTTCAATTCTGGCTGAATTCACTATATGGTCTTATCAACGTGGTTATTCAAAAGATAGAATAAAAGGTCATCTCAGTGATGCTACACGGATTGACTGTTTCTTTCGGCAACATGGGATTCGGAAATTACAAAACCTGACCCATCTTTCGTTTGATACTGCCTGGCATTATTATCGACACTCCAGGCCGAACACAGCTGGTACAATTCGTCAAATTGAACATTTCCTTGATGAGACACGCGGACTCCAACCCATATCGGCCAAACCGTTGAGTCCAACAAAATGTGAATTGAAACGTTTCGCAGACAATCTGCAGGATGCTCATGGATTTACGATAAGCACAATCAAAAGCTATACGAGGTATTTGCAGGATTTTCTGGAGTATATAGGTTACGATACAAATCTTAAATCTTTGACAGATCTCACCTCTAAACAAATCGAAGGATTCATTTATTCCTGCTCCAAGCGGTTAAACCGCCATTCCCTACAACATGTTGTTGGATATCTTCGAAGATTCCTCAGATATCAATATGACCAGAGTGTTTTAGCAAAACCCCTTCACATGGAAATTGACACACCGAGAGTATATCGGTCAGAGAAACTACCACGCGATTTACCTTGGGAAACAGTGACAGCTTTTCTGCACTCAATTGATCGCACTACGCCACATGAAATCCGGGATTATACTATATTTTATCTAATAATCACATATGGTTTACGCCCATGCGAGATCGTTTCCCTTACTCTCGATGATATTGACTGGCAAAAGGGCATATTGAGAGTATCTCAGTGCAAAACAGCGAATATTTTACTCTTACCTCTGACCGATCCAGCTGGAGAAATCCTTATTGAGTACCTCAGAAAAAGTCGGCCCAACAATCTACCGTATTCAGAGCTTTTTCTTCGCGTTCGCGCCCCACATGGCACACTGAAACCCACTGCTATCACAGAAGCATTTCAACTCCGCGTTCGGCGCAGCAAACTCAACATACCATACCACGGACCTTACTGTCTCCGTCACTCTTATGCTGTGCATCTTCTCCGAGAAGGGACATCGCTAAAAACAATTGGCGACCTGCTAGGGCATCGAAGCACTGAAAGCACATGTGCGTATTTGCGATTGAACAATGAAGATCTCCGCACCGTGGCCCTTCCGGCACCACAGGAAAATAGTCTCAACACCCCATCAGATATTATAGAACCTTCAAAATATCAGCCAAAACATGTTAGACGGAAAAAGACTGCAGGCTTATCCAACAGATCTGACCCACATTTGCAAAGTTTCCTCAAGAAAGATATTCGGGACTATATCAAGCTGTATCGGTCGCTTGGCCGGTGCTACACACACGAAATGGCTTCTCTCGCTTCTTTTGATCATTTTATTGCAGAAAAATACCCTGCGGAAATAGACCTAAAAGGAGAGATGTTCAATAAATGGAGCACAATAACATTATCTCATCTTTCTTCGACTAGCAAGCGTTATCGTATGTTATGCATTCGTAAGTTTTGCTTGTATCGAGCGCGTTCACACACGGGTTCATTTGTTCCTGATTTGCAAACCTTCCCTGCTAAAAATGAACCAACTACCCCTTATATTTTTTCGGAGTCAGAAATTGGCTGTTTGTTGAATGCAACGCAATACCTTCGCCATTGTGAACAGTCTCCCGTTAGGCCTCAAACAATCCGGATTGCTATTATGCTCTTGTACACAACCGGAATAAGACGAGGTGAGCTTCTACGGTTAGGGTTAGGCGATTACAACTCAACGGACAAAACTTTGCTAATTAATAATACAAAATTCCATAAATCTAGGATCATCCCTCTATCGCCCTCAGTAGTTGAAGAGCTTGAATATTATTTGGAGTTACGTGCGAGTAAACATTTGCAAATGAATAAAACAGCACCGCTTGTACTGCATGGATATGCCGGGTCTGAAGGCAGCGGATATTCGGGTACTGCATTTCGTAGAATATGGGTTGCACTTTGTGGCGCACTGGGGATTTACACTGATGCAGATGCAGGCAGGCATCCGCGGATTCATGATATTCGGCATTCGTTTGCAGTCAATGTCCTGCAACAATGGTATCGAACGGGGGAGAATGTGCAGGCGAAGCTCCCGCTACTTTCAACTTATATGGGGCATATTTCTATCAACTCAACAGCCTATTATCTGTCGTTTGTTGAAGGATTACGTTCAGAGTCCAATACACGTTTTCAAGACAGTTTCGGAAACGTAATAACGGTTGCCGATTTTGGATGGAAAAAGCCGGCACAAAACAATGGAGGCGTACAATGAGAACAAAAAGCACTAACGTTTTTTCAGCAGCATTACAGGGTTTTCTTGGTGATTATTTGCCAGGTCTTCGGGGTGTGAGCTCGCATACTATCCTTAGCTACCGGGACAGCCTGAAACTTTTCCTGCAATTTCTCTCAAAGGAGAAAAAGAAACATGCCTCAGATATTGATATTAAGGATGTAGGAGCAGAAGAAGCTATTGCATTTCTTAAATACCTAGAAATGAGTCTGGGCAATTGCATCGGAACACGAAATATCCGCCTTTCGGCAATTCACAGTTTTTTCCGTTACTTAAGCGGCATATATCCCGAGTACCTCAACACATGTCAACGAATATTGGCCATACCTTTTAAACGTACATATACTCGCACCATTGATTACTTGCAAGCTGAAGAAATTACAGCAGTTTTTCAATCTGTGAATCGTTTAAAAAGTGCTGGCAGACGGGATTACGCGCTCTTGTCTTTCATGTTTAACACCGGTGCTAGAGTTCAGGAAGCTGTTGATTTGCAGGCAAAGGATTTGCAGCTGACTAAACCTTTTAGCGTGAATATCTATGGGAAAGGACGTAAGCAGCGCGTGTGTCCTTTATGGCCGCAAACTGCCCATGTGATCAAGGAATATCTTGAGGAGCAACGCATTGACCTCCGGGAGCCCACAGCCGTTTTTACAAACCACCTTGGTACTCCTCTCACCAGGTTTGGAGTCCGGTATATTTTTTCCAAGTATTTGCTCGCGGCAGCAAACAGCCAACCATCCCTCAAGAAAAAGCGTCTCCATCCCCATAGCATGAGACATAGCACAGCGATTTGCCTGCTGGAAGCTGGTATTGATATCATCACGATTGGGCACTGGATGGGACACTGCAGTATTAATACAACTAACAAATATGTGGCTATTGATTTGGAAATGAAGAGGAAAGCAATTGAGAAGATAAAACTGCTGGATGCCAAAAGCAATAAACAAGTGTCATGGAGAAAAAATCCTGATATTCTAAAATGGCTGGAGTCGCTATAAGGTCCTGTTTAGGCACGTTAATAATGTGGAGACTTTTAACATTGACCCGACGGGAAATTATAAAATCTCAACATTAATGACAACTTAACATTTATCCACTAACAAAACGTCATAGTCTCCCAGGCGCTTAAGGAGCTTACTTTCGCTGTGGTCAGCCCTTGACCGGTAGAGCCGGCCCATCAGGGCGTTAAACTCGATAA
>PXAU01000075.1 GCA_003567075.1 Trueperaceae bacterium | reverse complement strand
CGCACGCCGTCGCCGTCCTCGCTGACCTCCGCCACGAGCACCGCCGGCACGTCGTTGGCGAGCATTCCCTGTATCTCCTCGAAGGTGCGACTGAACGCGACGGCCTCCCGTGCGCCGCTCTCGTCAGCCAGCTCGAAGCGCGCCATCATGCTGCCCTTGCGCGTGGGGCGCTTGGTGACGTTCTGCAGCATCCCAGCCAGCACGACCTTCGCACGGCCGTTGGCGCCGGCCTCCTCCCGCTGACGCTGGTACCAGCGCTCGACGTCGGCGACGGCTACCGTCGCCGCCTCAGCGAGCCCGCGGTAGCTGGCCATCGGGTGCGACGAGAGGTAGAGACCGAGGGCGTCCTTCTCGAAACGCAGCCGCTCGAGCGGCGCCAGCGCTTCGGCGGGCGTGAGCTCGGGGGCGGGTAGCGCCTCGGAGCCGAACAGCCCGAACTGTCCGCCAGCAGCTTGCTCGCGCTGTGCAGCTCCCCAGCGCATCGCTACCTCCAGGCTCGCCAGCAAGGTGGCGCGCTCCCCGAAGCCGTCGAACGCGCCGCCCTTGACGAGAGACTCGAGCGCGCGCTTGTTCAGCAACTGCGTGTCTACCCGGCGGCAGAAGTCGAACAGGCCGGTGAACCTTCCTCCACGCTCCCGCTCTCGCAGCAAGTGGTCGACCGCCGTGTCGCCGAGGTTCTTGACGGCGTACAGACCGAAACGGATCACATCCCCCACCGGCGTGAAGTCCCCGCCGGACTCGTTCACGTCAGGAGGTAGCACCTCGATGCCCAGGTGGCGTGCGTCAGCGACGTACTGCGCTACCTTGTCGGAGTTCGCGCGCTCCACCGTGAGCAGCGCCGCCGCGAACGAGACGGGGTAGTGCGCCTTGAGGTATGCGGTCTGGTAGGAGATGAGCGTGTAGGCCGCCGAGTGGCTCTTGTTGAAGCCGTAGTTGGCGAACTTCTCGAGCAGGTCGAAGATGCGGTTGGCCTCGTCCGCCGGTATGCCGCGCTCCTTCGCGCCGCGCTCGAACACCGCGCGCTGCTGCTCCATCTCCGCGACCTTCTTCTTGCCCATCGCGCGGCGCAGCAGGTCGGCCTCGCCCAGCGAGTACCCCGCCACGCGCTGGGCTATCTGCATGATCTGCTCCTGGTACACCGGGATCCCGTAGGTCTCGGCGAGGATCGGCGCCAGGTGGGCCTCCCCTGCGGCGGGGAAGTCTTCCCAGGTGACCTGCTCGAGGCCGTGGTGACGGCGGATGTAGGTCGGGATGTTCTCCATGGGCCCTGGGCGGTACAGGGCCGAGACGGCGATGAGGTCCTGGATCCGGCGCGGCTTGAGCTTCTTGAGGGTGTCGACCATGCCCGGCGACTCGAACTGGAAGACGCCCGCGGCGTCGCCGCGCGAGAGCAACTCGAAGACCTTCGGGTCGTCCAGCGGGAAGGCGTCCGGGTCGAGCCCCTCGCCGTACGTCTGCTGCACTATGCGCACCGTGGCCTCGACGAAGGACAGCGTCCGCAGGCCCAGGAAGTCCATCTTCAGGAAGCCGAGCTCCTCGACCGAGCCCATGTCGTACTGGCAGACGACCGGGCCGTCGCCGCTGCGGAAGACCGGCGCCAACTCCTGAACCGCTTCGCGCGCGATGATCACGCCGGCGGCGTGCACCGAGGCGTGACGGGTGAGGCCCTCTAGGCTCTTGGCGACGTCGACGTACGGTTGGGCGCCGGCGTCGTAGAGCTGGCGCATCTCGGGCACGTCCTTCAGCGCCTGCTCGATCGAGACCGAGCGGCCGAAGACGAGTGGCACGAGCTTCGACACCTTGTCGGCCTCCGCGAACGGCGCCTCCATGACCCGCGCCGCGTCCTTGATGGCAGCGCGCGAGGCGAGCGTCCCGAACGTCGCGATGTGAGCGACCTTGTCGTCTCCGTAGCGCTCTCTGACGTAGTCGATGACCTCACTGCGGCGCGCGTCCGAGAAGTCGATGTCGAAGTCCGGCATCGACACGCGCTCGGGGTTGAGGAAGCGCTCGAACAGCAGGTCGTAGGCCAGCGGGTCGATGTTGGTGATCTGCAGGGCGTACGCCACGATGCTGCCCGCGCCCGAGCCGCGCCCGGGACCCACCGCGATGCCCTGGCGCTTGGCCCAGCCGATGAAGTCCGCCACGATCAGGAAGTAGTCCGGGAAGCCCATGGCGATGATGACGCCGAGCTCGTACTCGGCGCGCTCCAGGATGGCCAGCGCGGGGTCGTCGGCGGGCTCGGTGGGGTCAGGTTCGGCGTGCGGTACGGCCGGGGCTTGTTGTGCGGCCGAGGCGTCCTGCGTGGTCGCGCTGTCGTGCGTGGTCGCGCCGTTGGGCTCGCGCACGCCGCCCGGGTGCCGGCTGGCGGCGAAGGCCTTCAGGTGTGGGTAGTCATACACGTCGAAGGGCTTGCCCTCTTCGCTGCGGCGCGAGGCCTCGCCGTGGCGGGCGAGCTGCAACAGCACCTGCTCGAAGGGGAGCGCGCCGGCGTCGGCGGCTGCGCTGCTCGAACCACCTGCCGTTGCGCTGCTCGCGCCCGCTGGCGCCGCAGCGCCGGTCGCCTCGCCGCCCGCGGTGTCATCCCCGGCGGACGCGTTGGCCGCCTGCAGGTACGCGCGCAACAGCACTTCGTCGACGAGCGCTGGGTAGCGCGTCATCAGGCCCTCGTAGGCCTGCACCCGCAGCTGCTCGGCCAGCGTCCGGCCCTCGGGGATCGGCAGCTCGGGCATCTGGTAGATGCGGGCGTCGCCGATGGGCAGCTCCAGCGTGCAGCGCGCGGCCACCTCCAGCGTGCGCGCCAGCGCGCCCGGATGGCGCTCCTCGGGGATCGCCTCGGCCATCTCCTCGGGCGTCTTGACGTAGAACTCGTCGCAGGGGAAGCGGAAGCGGTTGGGGTCCGAGAGCACCGTCTTGGTCTGGATCGCCAGCAGCGCCTCGTGGGCCCGGGCGTCCTCCTTGCGGACGTAGTGCCCGTCGTTCGTGGCGACCGTGGCGACGCCGTAGCGGTCCGCCAGCGCCTGCAGCATCGGGTTCAGGCGCACCTGCTCCGCGAGCCCGTGATCCTGCAGCTCGACGAAGAAGTCCTCGCCGTAGATGTCCAAGTAGCGCTCGAACATCGCCCGACCCGCCTCCTCGCCTTGGTCGAGCAGCGCCCGCGGGATCTGCGCCCCCAAGCAGCCCGAGAGCGCGATCACGCCCTCGGCGTGCTCGCGCAGCAGCTCGTGGTCCACCCGCGGCTTCATGTAGAAGCCCTCGAGCCAGGCGCGCGAGTTGAGCTTGCAGAGGTTCCTGTAGCCGGTCATGTCCTTCGCCAGCAGCGTCAGATGGAAGTAGCCGCCGTCGAGATGCCCGTCGGGCCGACGCCGATCGAAGCGCGAGCCAGCGCTCACGTAGGCCTCGATGCCGATGATCGGCTTGACGCCCGCGGCGCTCGCGATCTTGTAGAACTCGATCGCGCCGTGCATGTTGCCGTGGTCGGTCATCGCCAGCGCGGGCTCGTCGGGCGTGACCTGCTTCACCCAATCGACGAGGTCCTTGATGCGCGCGGCGCCGTCGAGGAGGCTGTAGGCGGTGTGTTGGTGGAGGTGTGCGAATCGCTTCGGTGCGCCCTCGGCCATGGCCGCACCATACCCCGCTCACGGGCCGTGCCGGCGCCGTCGACGGCACCTCACGTTGGCGCAAGAGTCACGTCCTCGACGCGTTTCGTTGACGCCTCAGGGGCTGGCATGGTACGTTCGTAGGTGGCAGGGCGCCGTAGCCAAGTGGTAAGGCAGAGGTCTGCAAAACCTCCATGCACCGGTTCGAATCCGGTCGGCGCCTCCATGTTCGCATGGTGGGTGACGGTGCTCGCAAGGACCCGTCACCCGCTGTTCG
>PXAU01000175.1 GCA_003567075.1 Trueperaceae bacterium | reverse complement strand
GTCGGAGAGCTCGATCTCCTTGGCGACGGTGACGCCGTCCTTGGTGATGGTCGGGCTGCCGAACTTCTTCTCCAGGACCACGTTGCGGCCCTTGGGGCCGAGCGTGACCTTGACGGCGTTGGCGACGGTGTTGACGCCGCGCTCGAGGCTCCGGCGGGCGTCTTCCTTGAACAGCAGTTCTTTGGCCATATGTGGTCCTCGTCCTTACTCGATGATCGCGTGAACGTCGCGCTCGCTCAGGATCATCAGGTCGTTGCCGTCGATGGTGACTTCGGTGCCGCCGTACTTGGCGAACACGACGGTGTCACCGACGCTCACTTCGAGCGCAACGCGTTCGCCGTTGTCGAGCAGCTTGCCGCTACCCACGGCGAGCACCTTGCCGCGTTGGCTCTTCTCTTTGGCGGTGTCGGGCAAGACGATGCCGCTGGCGGTGGTCTGCGGCTCGTCGATCACCTCGACGACGATCTTGTCACCGAGTGGTTTGAGGTTCATCCGATCCTCCGATGGTGGTGGGGTTGCCCGCGGTGGGGCTTCATGGATTAGCACTCGCGAGGCGCGAGTGCCAACTGCCGACCATCGTAGTGAAGCGGAGACCGGTTGTCAAGGAGGTTGAGCGTTGGCGACTCACATGCGCTGCCCGCGAAGCGCGAGACATCGGCGTCGTCAGCGGCACCGTCAGCCGCGTCGCAAGCCTACCACCAGGCCCGGCACGAACGCCCCTGCGAAGGTGACGTTGTGCGTCAGCACCCGCACCAGGCTGTGCCAGGCGCCCTCGAGCGATTCCGTCTCGAACCAGGGGTCGACGCGCGCCTGGACCTCACCCCAGTGCACCGTCAGGAACCCCTGCGAGGCAAGCACCTGCACCACCACGAACAGCAGGCCGAGCACGACCGCCAGCAGCTTGCCGACCTTCTTGAGGGCGTAACCGACCGCGAACCCGGCCACCAGACCGAAGCCCAGTTGCTCGGCGTACGGGGCCAGCGCCGACCACTCCATGCCACGACGATAGCACGCGCGAGTCCGGTCCAGGACACCGGAAGCGGGTCCAGGACGGCCCCGATGAGACGGTCGTGAGCGTCCTGACCCGACCGCTGCCGCGGTCCCGTTGCGCTATCATGCCGCGTGATGGTCCGCGTCAGCCCTTCCGTGCAGACGGCGCTCGCCGCCGGCGAGCCCGTGGTGGCGCTCGAGTCCACCGTGCTGACGCACGGCCTCCCCCGACCCGCCAACCTCGACCTCGGGCGCCGTCTCGAGGCCGTGGTGCGCGAGTCCGGCGCGGTGCCAGCGACCATCGCGATCATCGCCGGCGAGCTCACGGTGGGGATCGACGACGACACCATGCAGCACTTGGCCCAAAGCCAGGCCGCCAAGGCGAGCCTGTGGAACCTGGCCAGCCTCGTCGCCAACGGCGACGACGCTGGCACCACCGTCGCCGTCACGCTGCACGCCGCTGCGCGCGCAGGCATCGCCGTGTTCGCCACCGGCGGGCTGGGTGGCGTCCACCTCGATCCGTACGACGAATCGGCCGATCTCACCGCGCTGGCGCGCGATAGCCTCGTCACCGTCTGCTCCGGACCGAAGAGCGTGCTCGACGCCGGCGCCACCCTCGAACGTCTCGAGACCGCTGGCGTGCCGGTCGCCGGCTGGCGCTCGGATCACCTGGCTGGCTTCCTCACCCCCACGACCCCGCTGGCCGTGCCGGTCCGCTGCGACGAGGCCGACGAGGTCGCCACCTTGTTCCACACCCACCGCGACCTCTGGCTCTCCGGCGGCGTGGTGCTGAGCCGACCCGAGCCCAGCGGCCTGGCGGCCGACGTCCTACGCGACCTGACGCAGGCTGCGCACGCCGACGCCCACGCCGCTGGCGTGCGCGGGAAGGACCTGACGCCCTACCTGCTCGAACGCCTTGCCGTCCGCTCGGACGGCGCCACCGTGCAGGCCAACCTGCGGCTGCTCGAGGGCAACGCCCGCCTGGCAGCCGAGATCGCCCGCGCGATCGCGGCGCAACGCGAGCGCCGCGCCGCGAGCACCAGCCCGAATGAGGTATCGGCGTGACCGACCAGCCGTCGTTCGACCATCCGACCCCCGTCCCCGGCGATGCCGAGGACCACGGCGCCGGCACCGGGCGCCCCGTGGAACGCGGCGCACCCGCCTTGGGTGAGCAGCTGCGCGAGGCCCGGGAGCGCGCCGGCCTCGACCTCTCCGACCTGGCCGAGGTGACGCACGTGCGCCGCATCTACCTCGCGGCGCTGGAGGAAGGCCATTACGCCGGCCTGCCGGAGAACGTCTACGCCCGCAACTTCGTGCGCCTCTATGCCAACGCCGTCGGCCTGGCGCCTGAACCGCTGCTCGAGCGTTACGCCCACGAACGCCAGCAGGCGCTCGGGCAGACCACCCTCGAACAGCGCCTGGAGCGCGACCGCGACGATGCCCGCCAGGTGATCGCCGTACCGAGCGGCAACGTGCGCGCACGGCGTCGTATGCCTGCGCCAGCTTGGCTGGCCGGCCCCTTGCTCCCCACCCTGGCGCTGGTCGTGGTGGTGGTGGGCCTGGCCGTCTGGGGCTTCAACGGCCTGTTCGCCAACGGCGCGGGACGCGACGCCGGCGCGGGACGCGACGCCGGCGCGGGACGCGAAACCGCCGCGGGACGCGACGCCGCCGCCGCGACCCAGGTCGAACCCGGGACGGCCAGCGGCGAGCCAGGCGACGGGACCCCAGGCGCGTCCGACTCGACGCTTGCGCCCGCTGGCGGGCCGTTGGCCACGGCGGCCGACGCTGCCACTCCCAGCCAGGTGCGCGTCAGCATCGTCACCGATCCACCCGGTGCCAGCGTCAGCATCGACGGCTTCCCGGTGCCGGGCGTCACCCCGTTGCAGGACGTCCCCGTCACGGCCCGCGAGGGGCGCGTGGTGCGGGTCGAACTCGACGGCTTCGAGCCCAGCGAGGTGCGGGCCGATCTGCGGCAGGACGCGGACGTGTCGCTGGCGCTCACGCCGCTGGCGGACGCCGACCCGGCGAGCCCGGGTGCCGTCGGCGCCGAGGGCTCGCTCACCATCACCGTGACCGACACCGCCTGGCTGGAGGTCTACCGCTCGACCGCCCGCAACGAGGGCGAACGGCTCGTGTACACCACCGCGCAACCGGGCGCCAGCTACCAGTTCGAACCACCCCTGTTCGTCTACACCGGCAACGCCGCTGGCGTTCGCCTCAATCTCGATGGACAGGACCTGGGCCCGATGGGTTCGCCCGGCGCCGTGTTGGGGCGCGCCTTCCCCGAGTGAGCCGCGCATGATCGCACAGTTCGCCTTCGCGTCGCTCACGCGGCGCCCGCTGCGCACGGCCCTGACCGCCTTGGGCATCGCCATCGCGGTCGGCTCGACCGTCGTCTTCCTGTCGCTCGGTGAGGGGCTCAGGCAAGCCTTCGACACCGGTCTCGCCGGGCTCGGGCCCGACATCCAGGTCAGCTACGGCGTGTTCGACACGACCTCGCTCAGTTCCGTCCCACAGTTGCCCCAGCGCTACCTCGGCGCCATCGAGGAGGAGGCGGAGGCGTATGGCATCAGCGCCATCACGCCGGTGCTGCTGTACTTGCGCGGTTCGTTGGCCGCCGCCACCGCGTTCATGTTCTACGGCATCCCCGAGGACACGGACTTAGGCCGCCTCTACCGCGATTACACGATCGTGGAGGGCCGCGATCTGGCGCCCGCTCGCGTCGAGCGCGGCGACGACGGCCGCGTGCCGGTCGTGGGCCCCGCCGTCGTCGGCGAGCAGACCGCCCAGCGCGGCGGCATCGCGGTCGGGGACGTGCTGCGCCTGAACCCAAGCGCCGCCTTCGAAGTGGTCGGCATCGCCGTTGCCGACGGCGGGCTGCTCGACAACGCCATCCTGGTGCCGCTCGAGCCGCTGCAGGCCGCGCTGGGCGCCGAGGACCGGCTGTCGTTCCTGACGCTCGAGCTCGACGACCCCAGCACGGCCGGCAGCACCGCGGAGGCGCTGCGCGAAGCCTATCCGGAGCTGGGCTTCCAGACCCGCAGCGACCTGAGCTCGGTGTTCGAGCGTGCGGTGCGCATCTCCGACGTGGTCCGCCTGGGCATCAGCGCCATCGCCCTGATCGTCGGGGGCATCGCCGTCGCCAACACGATGCTCATGAGCGTGTTCGAGCGCACCCGCGAGTTCGGCGTCGTGCGCGCCGTCGGTGCACGGCCGCGCTTCCTGATGGGGCTGGTCCTGTTCGAGGCGATGGTGCTGGCCCTGGTCGGGGCGCTGGCCGGAATCGCCGTCGGTTACGTGGGGGCGCTTGCGGTGAACCAGTACGCCCTCGACCTGATCGGACTCGACGTGGCCGCGGTGACGCCGCGGCTCGTGGCCTTCGCGGTCGCCGTCGCCGGCGGCGTCGGCCTCCTCTCGGGCCTCCTGCCGGCCGCGCGCGCTGCGCGCGTGCCGATCGCGGTCGCGGTAGCGCGCGAATGATCGCGCTCGCCCGCTGGCGACGACGTGCCACCGTAGTGGCGCTCCTGGGCCTGTTCTGCCTGTTGGCGCTGGGCCTGGCGCAGGCCCGCTTCGAGTGGCGCGACGTCGTCCAGGACGTGCGCATCCTCCCCGATGGCGGTGTCGAGGTACGTGACGAACGCACGTTGTGGACGGACGAGGACTTCCGCGAGGCCTTCGTCTGCGTCCACCTGCGCTCGGGCGAGCGCCTCACGCTGTTGGAGGGCGAGACCGTTGCGCTCTCGCCCGGCCCGAACGCGATCGGGCTCAGCCAACCCTGCGACGGCGGCACCGAGGTAGTCGTGCGGCAGGACGCGCGCGTGAGCGAGCGCCGGGTCCGCTTCGCCTACCGCCTCGACGGCACCGTGGACGCCTATAGCGACGTGGTCCAGTGGTACTGGAACATCCTCGAGCGCGACCGCCCGGTGGTGCTCGGCTATCAGCTCCGGGTGCACGCACCGGGTCCCATGGCGGCGCCGTACGACGCCTACGTCATGCGCTACGCCAACCCCGAGGAGCCCACCGTGCGCCTCTCGCCCGACCGCTCGCTGCTGGAGGTCGCCTTCAACCAGGTGCCGGCCGGCGACGGGGTCGAGATCCGCTACCTGATGGACCCGGCGCTCTTCACGCTGCGCAGCGATCGTCCCGGCTTCGAGCGACTGTTGCGCGACCAGGCCGAGGTCTCGGGCCTGCACGAGCAGCAGCGCTTCTGGCGCGCCGTCCGCGGCCACCCCGCCTGGGCGCTGCTGCCGGCAGCCGGGCTTGTGTACCTGACGCTTGGCATCATCGGCGCCTATCGCCGCGTCGGACGCGAGCCGCGGGTCGACGCCATGCGCTACCCCTTCGAGCCGCCGCGCGACATCGCACCCGCCGCCGTGACCACGCTGCTGCATCAACAGACCGCCAGCAGCGCCATGGGACCGGCCTGGTTCGCCACCATCATGGACCTGGCCCGGCGCGGCTTCCTGCGCTTCGAGGGCGAGGGCAGGCGCCTGGTGATCCACCTCGACGAGCGCCCGAGCGAGGACCCGCTGGAGGTCTTCGAGGAGGCCGTGCTGGGGTACTTGGAGCGCGCCGCGGCCAGCGGTCGCAGCGGGGCCAGCGACGCTGCGTCGGTCACGATCGCTGAGCTGACGCGCTACGGACGCAGCCACGCCCAGCGCTTCCTGGCCGCCTTCGGGCGCCAGGTCAAGGCCTGGGGCGAAGGGTTCTACGGCGGCCCGTACCTCACGCCTGAGAGCCTGGCCGCGCGCAACCGCTGGACCGTCCGCAGCCTGCTGGTAGGGCTCGGCACGGGCGTCGCCATCTGGCTCACCCTCGACCTTGCGATGGTGCTTTCGATCGCCGCGGCCGTCCTGGTGGTGGTGCTGTTGATCGTGGCCGCGATCAGCCTGCCTGCCTGGCGGCCCGAGATCGCGCAGGAGCGCGCCCACTGGCTGGGCTTCCGACGCACGCTCACCGACTACACCCGCATGCGCGACGCCCCACCGGACTTCTTCATGCTGTGGGATCGCTACTACGCCTACGCCGCCGCGCTCGGCGTGGCGGAGCGCTTCCTGCGTACGCTGCAACGCGCAGCGCCGGCCGCGGGCGTCGACCAGCACGCCATGATCGCACGCGGGAGCTGGCTGGGCGCGACCAGCGCGCGCGACCTCGGGCAGATGTCACGGTCCATCGGGCAGTTGTCGCGAGCCCTCGCCAGTTCGGGCGCCTCGGCCTCGTCGGGCGGCTCGTCGTCCGGCGGCGGCGGTGGCGGCGGCGGCGGGTCCTCCGGCGGTCGCTGAGACCCGCGCTGGCCCACACTTCTCGCGGCCCGCGTAGGGTACGCTGGCGAGCGTGCTGCGCGCCTCCGGCCTTCGCAAGACCTACGTCACGCCCGCCGGCGACGTTCATGCCCTCCGGTCCTTCGACCACGCCTTCGAACCGGGCAAGGTCACGGCCGTGTTGGGGCCCTCCGGATCGGGCAAGTCGCCCCTGCTCAACCTGCTCGCCGGGTTCGACGTCCCCAGCGCCGGCGAGGTCTGGCTCGGCGACGTCGCCATCAACCGGTTGCCCGAACGCGAGCGCTCGGGACTGCGCCTGCGCAGCTTCGGTTTCGTGTTCCAGAGCTTCAACCTGGTGACGGTCTTCAGCGCCTTGCAGAACGTCGCCCTCCCGCTCGGTCTGGCGGGCGTGCCGCGCGCCGAGCGCGATGAGCGCGCCCGCGAGACGCTCGAGCGCGTGGGCTTGCTGCACCGGGCCGATCACTTGCCGCACAAGCTCTCGGGCGGCGAGCGGCAGCGTGTCGCCCTGGCGCGGGCGCTGGCGAACGACCCGGCGGTCGTCTTCGCGGACGAGCCTACCGGATCGCTCGACTCCGCCAACGGCGCGCTCGTGCTGAGTGCGCTGGAGCAGGTGGCCCTGGACGGTCGAACGGTGGTGCTGGTCACCCACGACGTGGCGTTGGCCGGCCGTGCGCATTCGCGCCTGCGGCTGCTGGACGGCCGGCTGGATTCGGTCGACCACGGTGGCGCCACGGTGCCCGAGGCGGGCTTGCAGGACGCTGCGCTGACCGGTCCGGCGCCCACGGCCGACAGGGCGGTCCCGCTCACGAGCCGTTGATGGTGTCAGCCGGGCGAGCCACGGGCGCCGCGGCCTTGGCTGTCGCGGCCTCGTGGGGCGCGCTCGGCGTCGCTCTCGGCGCCTTCGGGGCCCACGCGCTGGCCGACGTCGTCACACCCGAGCGGTTGGTGACGTTCGAGACGGCGGTGCGCTACCACCTGCTGCACGCTCTGGCAGCCGCGCTGGGGGCCGTCGCCGCGACCTCGCACCCTGGCGCGCGCAGCGCGGCCTGGCTCCTGCTGGCCGGATCGCTGGTCTTCTCGGGGAGCCTCTACGCGCTGGTGGCGACCGATGTCGGCGGCTTCGGTGCGGTCGCGCCGATCGGCGGGGCCTTGATGATCGCCGGTTGGCTGCGGCTCGCGTGGGCCGGCTGGCGCGCCGTGACGCCGAGCGGAGGGCCCGGCCCCCGGTAACGCACCGCGCCGCTCGCCTCGACCCCGACGCCGACCCCGACCCCGACGCGACGCGCCGCCCTCAACGCACCGCGTCGCTCGCCGGGATGCAGCCGCTCCGGATCAGCTCGCGGAACCACCGGAACGAGCGCTTGGGCGAGCGCTGCTGGCTGGCGTAATCGACGTAGACCAACCCGAATCGCTTGGCATAGCCTTCGTGCCACTCGAAGTTGTCCAGCAGCGACCAGACGAAGTAGCCGCGCACGTCCACGCCGCGCTCACGGGCGGCCTGGACCTCGCGCACGTGGCGCTCCAGGTAGCGCGTCCGCAGCGCGTCGTCGACCTCCAGGTCAGGGCCCGGTCGGTCTCGATAGGCCGCGCCGTTCTCGGTCACCACGATCGGCACGTCGCCCAGCCGGGCCGCCGCCTCGACCAACTGACGCGAGAGCGCCTCCGGGGCCACCTCCCACCCCATCGCGGTCGTCTCCACCGCCTCGGGCGGATCGACGAGACGCAGCCCGACAAGGCTGGCGGGGTCGGCGGCCACGCGCAGTTGCGAGTACAGGTTGAGGCCGAACCAGTCGAGCGGTTGACGGATGCGCCGCGCATCGCCCTCCTCGACCACGGGCGCCATCATGGCTTCGGTCGCCGGGGGGTAGCGGCCGCTCACCAAGGGCTCCAGATGATTGCCGTTCCACACGGCGTCGAGAAGCGTGGCTGCGGCCGCGTCCGGCTCGTCGTCGCTCTCGGCCAGCACCGGTTGCAGGTTCAGGATGGTCCCCAACCGCCAGCCGGCGTGCTCGGCCCGTAGGCGTGCCAGCGTGTCGCCCGTGGCCAGGTTGAGGTGATGCGTCGCGGCCACGTACGCCGCCAGGTCGGTGAGGCCCGGCGCGTGGACGCCCAGCAGGTGTCCCAGCAGGCCCACCACGTTCGGCTCGTTGAGCACCGCCACATGCTCCACCCGATCGCCGAGCACACCCATCACCGAGGCGGCGTAGTCGCCGAACCACTCGACCGAGTCGCGCCTCGACCAACCGCCCTGCGCTTGCAGCGCCTGCGGCAGGTCCCAGTGGTAGAGGCACAGCCAAGGCGCGACACCGATGTCGAGCAAGCCGTCGACGAGGCGCTCGTAGAAGTCGCGGCCCGCGGGGTTGACCTCGCCGCGACCGCTCGGTTGCCAGCGCGGCCAGGCCACCGAGAAACGGTAGGCGCCAACCCCGAGTTCACGCAGCAGCTCGAGGTCCTCACGCCAGCGGTGGTAGTGGTCGCAGGCGACGTCGCCGGTGTCGCCCCGCGCCACCTTGCCGGGGGTCTGGCTGAACACGTCCCAGATGCTTGGACCGCGCCCGCCTTCACGCGCCGCGCCCTCGATCTGGTATGCGGCGGTCGATACCCCCCATGTGAACGAGGGAGGGAAGTCGGCTGCGAGGGAGTCCGTCCGGGCCACGCCGGCAGCCATCGTACCAGCCGCGCGCGGTACGATGCCGCGCGTGACGCAGCCTCAGAGCGCGCGGATCTACGCGATCCTGACCATCGCCATCCTGGCCGTCAGCCTGGCCGCCATCTTCGTGCGCCTGGCCGACGCCCCGGGCGTGGTGGTCGCCTTCTGGCGCATGGCGATCGCCTGCCTGGTGCTGCTCCCGTGGACGCTGCGCGCGCTGCGGCGCACACCACTCGCCGCCGGCACCGGCTGGGCCAGCGTGGCAGCGGGCGTCCTGCTCGGCATCCACTTCGCGACCTGGATCAGCTCGCTCAGCTACACCACGGTCGCGGCCTCGGTGACGCTCGTCGCCACCATACCGCTGTGGGTCGCCATGCTGGCCTGGCTCGTGCTCGGCCAACCGCCGACCCTGACGGTGCTGCTGGGCGTGCTGACCGCCGTCGCCGGCGGCGCGGTGATCGCCTTCGGTGACACCGGCGGCGGCGCTTCCGGCGCCACCGCTCCGCTCCTGGGGAACGGCTTGGCGCTGGTGGGTGCGATGGCCGGCGCGGGCTACCTGTTGCTGGGACGTAGCGCCCAACGCCACGGTCTATCGCTGCAAGCCTACGTCGGGGTGGCCTACGCCGTGGCAGCGCTGGTGTTGGCGCCGCTGCCGCTCCTCTTCGCGCATGCCTACCTCGACTACCCGGCTGCGAGCTACCTGTGGGTGGTGCTGCTGGCGCTGGTCCCGCAATCGATCGGGCACACCGGCATCAACTTCGCGCTCAAGCATCTCGACCCCACCAAGGTCGCCACCGCTACGCTCTTGGAGCCCGTCGGTGCCGGTCTGGTAGCCTGGTGGCTGTTCACCGAGATGCCTGGGCCGCTCACGCTGATCGGCGCGTCGTTGGTGCTCGCGGGCGTGCTCCTGACCGTGCGCTCACGCTCCCCGCTGGTGCAGCAGACGCCGTCAGGGACGTGACCGGCCGGTGGCGCCAGGGCGTGCAAGGGGCCCCTTCGTCTGCTACAATGCGCGGGTGATGGAGCCGAGCGCCGTCCACCCGACGAAAAGCTCGTGCCACCCTAGCCAGCATCACCAACAACCGACATGCATCGCTGCGCGTTCGTAGCGCTTCGTGTGGTGTCTGTCGGCCGAAGGGAGTTCTCGCGTTGAAAGACTCGCCGAAGACGTTCAAGAACGGCGACCAGGTCGTGCTTCCGCCGTACGGCGTGGGCATCGTTTCGGGGACCACCGTCAAGACGGTCGCCGGGAACGATCACAAGTACTACCAGGTGGACTTCCCCAACGGGACCTCGCGCGCGTTCGTGCCCGTCCACGCGCCGCAGGAAGCCGGCTTGCGCCCGGCCCTGACCAAGGACGAGGTCCAAGCCGTCCTCGAGCGTCTACAGCACGGACGCATCACGCTGCCCAAGCAGTGGGCCGCCCGGCATCGCAAGGTGACCGACATCCTCACCAGCGGTGACCCGTACCAGATCGCCACGCTGGCCTCGGAACTGCGCCGTTGGGATCTCGAGCGGGGCCTCCCCGACCTCGACCGGCAGGCGTACCGGCGCGCGCTGCGGCTGCTCGCCGGTGAGGTGAGCGCCGTCCTCGACATCAGCCAGGCCGAAGCGCGCGCGATGATCGACGCCGGCGAGGACGACGACCTGAACTGAACCCCACCGGCCTGGCGGCAACGCCGTCAGTGTCGGGTGACCAGGAAGACCGCGCCCCTGCGGCCAACGCCGCGGGGGCGTCGTCGTGGGCGTGGCCCGAGCAGGCCGGGCGGCTCCCGTCGCCGCGACGGCGAACCTTCCCGTCGCCCCGACGGTTGGCCTCACGCTGGTCGCTCAGGTGGCCGGGCGACGCGATCGGAAGCCTGGATCGGTCAGGCCGGTGCGCCGCCCCAACACGCGCAGCGCGATGGCGTACGCCGCGAAGTCGTCGACCGGCCGCGGCGGGACGCGCAGCCCCAGCGGTACCAGGCGACCGATGCCGCGCGGCGGATGCCGGCGCCAGTAGAGCATGCGGCCGATCTCGCTGGTCCCCGCCTCGTCCACCAGCTCGGGATCGAACCCCAACGCGCGCAGTGCCGCGGCCAGAGCGCGGCTGCCGGTGCCATCACCGATCACGACGCGCGCGTCCGCTGGCACCGGTACACGTGGCAACTCGGCCGAGCCGATCACCGCGTGACGCAACAGGCTGCCGCCGGGCGACACCCAGGCGATGCCCACGCGCCGACCGGGATCGAAGGCCACCACGGCCGCGCCCGCCACCGCCGCAGCGGGCGGGAGCGACGCGGGCAGTGCGCTGGGGACCGACCTCACGTTGCGACGCTACCACGCATGCCATGCATCTCAGGCGCGCGGGCCACCGCCCATCGGTGGCCCGCGCGCGCAGGCATGCTGTCGCTTCAGGCGACGATCGTGCCGCCGCCGCAACCTCAGGCTTCGGGCTGGCTGCCCGGGCGCTCACCCGCCGCGGGCCGAGCCACGCTCTGCTGCGCCAGCGCTTCGCGCTGCTTCTCGATCGAGCGCTCGTCAGCAACGCGAGTGCCACGGATGACGTCGAGGCCCGTACCCGCCGGGATGAGGCGGCCCAGGATCACGTTCTCCTTGAGGCCCACCATGTCGTCGATCTTGCCCGACACCGCCGCTTCGGTCAGGACGTGGGTGGTGTGCTGGAAACTGGCCGCAGACAGCCACGACTTGGTCGACAGGCTGGCCTTGGTGATGCCCAGGAGCAGCGGCTTCCAGGAGGCAGGCGCCTTGCCCTCGTCGAGCAGTCGCGCGTTGGTCTCCTCGATGTCGAAGCGCTCGACGGTCTGCCCCTCCAGGTAGATGCTGTCACCGGGCTCGAGCACCTCGACGTACTTGAGCATCTGCCGCACGATGACCTCGAGGTGCTTGTCGTGCACGCTCACGCCTTGGCCGCGGTAGACGCGCTGGATCTCGTCGACGAGGTAGCTCTGGACCGCGGCCGGGCCGCGCGTCTCGAGCAAGTCGTGGGGGTTGATGGCGCCGCGCGTGAGCTGCTGCCCGGCCTCGACCTGATCGCCGTCCCTGACCAGCACCCGCACCATCTTGTCGATCCGGTAGGCCTTGCTGAACTCGCCGTCGTCCGACGTGACCGTGACGCGGAAGCGATCCTCCTCCTCGGTGATCGCGACGATCCCATCGAGGTCGGCCACGACCGCTTTCACCTTGGGCTTGCGAGCCTCCACCAGCTCGATCACGCGGGGCAGGCCCTGGGTGATGTCGCCGCCGGTGGCGACGCCGCCGGTGTGGAAGGTGCGCATGGTCAGCTGGGTGCCCGGCTCGCCGATCGACTCAGCGGCGATCACGCCGACCGCCTCGCCCAGGCTGACGGGCCGCATGGTGCTCATGTCGAGGCCGTAGCAGGCGCGGCACACGCCGGCGCGCGTCTGGCAGGTGAGCGGGCTGCGGAAGGGTACCGTGCGCAGCTGCGGGTCGACCGCACCGGCCTGCAACCGCTGCACGATCGCGTGCACGTCCTCGCGCATCAACACGCTGCCGGCCTCGAAGCGCAGATCGCCGACCTCGATGTCGAGCGCCACGCGCCGACCGTAGAGGCTCATCTCGATCTGGCCACGGGTGCGCAAGCGGCCCTCGGCCGTGTACAGCTCCGTCTCGAGGAACTCGGCGCTGCCGCAGTCGTCCTCCCGCACCACTAGCTCGTGCGCCACGTCGACCAGCTTACGGGTCAGGTAGCCGGAGTCGGCGGTCCGGAGGGCCGTGTCGGCGCCGCCCTTGCGGGCGCCGTGCGTCGAGATGAAGTACTCCAGCACGTCCAACCCCTCGCGGAAGTTGGAGCGGATCGGCAGCTCGATGGTGTCGCCCGAGGGCTTGGCCATCAGGCCTCGCATGCCGGCCAGCTGCCGGATCTGCTGCGGGTTGCCGCGGGCGCCGGATTGCGCCATCACGAACAGCGGGTTGAAGGGCATCGTCTGCTCGAAGTGCTCGAACACCGCCTGCTTCACCTGCTCGGTGGTGTCGTTCCACAGGCGCACCACCTGCTGGTAACGCTCCTGGTCGGTGACGAAGCCCATCTCGAAGTACTCCTGGATCATCGCCAGTTTCGCCTCGGCCTGCTCGAGCAACTCCTTCTTGGCAGGCGGGATGACGACGTCGTCGATGCCGATGGTGATGCCGGAGGTGGTGGACAAGGCGAAACCGGCGTTCTTGAGGCCGTCGAGCAGCTTGGCGGTCTTCTCGATGCCGAGCAGCTTGAAGCTCTCGATCACCAGATCGCGCAGGGCCGAGTTCTCGTACGCGGTGTCGTAGCGGATCATCGAGCTCGGTACCTCGGCACCGTCGTCCGAGAGCGTCTCCTTGACCAACCGCGCGAAGAAGCAGCGGCCCGGGCTGGTATGCACGGAGCGACCGTGGATCTTGACCGTGACCACGTCCTGCATGTCGATCTCGCCCTGCTCCACGGCCAGCAGCGCCTCGTCGACGTTGGCGAAGCGGTACTTGAGGCGCCCGATCGAGGTCTCCTGGCCAGCGACCGTGATCGCGGCGTTCAGCGACACCTCACCCCGCGAGAAGGCCTCCAAGCCGTCGCTCACCGACTCGTAGACGTTGCCCATGCCGTAGCGGCCGGTGTGGACCTGGGTCAACACGAAGAGGCCCAGGATGATGTCGCGATCGGCCTTGACGTTGGGCGAACCGTGCGCGGGCGAGAGCAGGTTGTGCGAGGCCAGCATCTGCAGCCGGGCCTCGGATTGCGCGTACACCGACAGCGGCACGTGGATGGCCATCTGGTCGCCGTCGAAGTCGGCGTTGAAGGCGGCGCACACCAGCGGGTGCAGCTGGATGGCTTGTCCCTCGATGAGCACCGGCTCGAAGGCCTGGATGCCGAGGCGGTGCAGGGTGGGCGCGCGGTTGAGCAGCACCACGCGGTCCTGGATCACCTCTTCGAGCGCGTCCCAGATCTCGTCGCGGGTGTCGCGGTAGCGCTCGAGCAGCTTGCGGGCGCTCTTGATGTTGCTGACGATGCCGCGCTCCTCGAGCTTCTTGAACAGGAACGGCTTGAACAGTTCGAGCGCCATGCGCTTGGGCACGCCGCACTGGTGCAACGCCAGCTGCGGTCCGACCACGATCACCGAGCGACCGGAGTAGTCGACGCGCTTGCCCAGCAGGTTCTGCCGGAAGCGGCCCTGCTTGCCGCCCAAGAGATCGGTCAGCGAACGAAGCGGCCGGTCGGAGCCGGGATGCACCACCGCGCTGCCGCGGCGACCGTTGTCGATCAGCGCGTCCACGGCCTCCTGCAGCATGCGCTTCTCGTTGCGCACGATCATGTCGGGCGCACCTTGTTGCATCAGCTTCTTGAGGCGGTTGTTGCGGTTGATCAGGCGCCGGTAGAGATCGTTGAGGTCCGAGGTGGCGAAGCGGCCGCCCTCGACCTGCACCATCGGGCGCAGGTCGGGCGGCATGATCGGCACCGCCTCCAGGATCATCCAGGCGGGCTGGTTGCCGCTCTTGATGAAGCTGCGTACGATCTCGAGGCGCTTGCGCGCCTTGGCCCGCTTATGGCGGCTGGGCGAGTGCATCTCCTCCACCAGCTCGGCCTCGAGTTGCGCGAGGTCGATCGAGGCGAGCAGCTCCTTGACGGCCTCGGCGCCCATCGTGGCCTCGAAGTCGTACGACTCGATCACGCGCACCTGGTTGCGCACCAGGTCGATCTCGACGCGGCCGGAGATGTCGCTCCGGACGCGGCCCTCGTCGGCCAGCTCGTCGCCCGGGCGGACGCGATCGCCGTTGACGACGATCGGCTCGTCCTCGTAGGGGTAGACGCGCGCGCGAGAGACGATGATGGAGGCGGGCTCCGAGAGCCGCACCGTGGCGTCGGCGGCGGCGATGATCTCCTGGGCGGCGTCGATCGCGCCAACCACCTTGGTGCCGGCTGGCGCCTCGGCGCCGTCGCCGACCATCACGTGCATGGTGGGGTTGATGTCGTGCACCTCGCGGCGCGCCCAGCGCACCTCGAGGGTCATGGTCACGTGCTTGTCCTTGGTCTTGCTGGCCCGCAGCGCGGCGGTCGCCTCGCCCGGCAGGCGCAACTGCGTACCGGCCTTGGCGCTCGCGATCAGGTCGCCGGCTTCGACGAACTCGCCTGAGCCGACCTCCAATGCCATGCCAGCCGGCAGCAGGTAGGCGAGCCGCACGTGCTCGTCGTCGACGTCGCGCACCAGCAGCACACCGCCGTCGTCGCCGATCGGCAGCAGCTCGACGACGCCCTCCTCCTCGCTGCGGACCTCGAGGTCTGCCTCGAGCTCAGCGATCGGCTGGCCGCCGGCGTACTTCTCCTCCTCGATCCAGGCCGCCTTGGGCAGGATCATCCGGGCGTCGCGCAGCTCGCGGTAGTCGAGCGTGATGCGGCGCGGGAAGCGGTACTGCGCGATGCCGGCCAACTTGGCCTTGACGCCATTGGCCAGCTGCTGGCCCTGCTCGACGAGCTCGCCGTCGCGCACGACCGCGTCCTCGCCCAACGCCACGCTGTACGTCTCCTGCTGACCGTAGCGAAGGCGGCGGTACTCGTCGTCGGTGAGCAGGTCGGCGCGCTTGAGCGGCTTGCCGTCGAGCTTCGCGTCCTGCGGGTCGGTGACGATGTAGCGCGCGAAGTAGAGCACCTGCTCGAGGTGCGAGGTGGAGAGGTTGAGCAGCGCACCGATCTTGCTGGGGACGTCCTTGACGTACCAGATGTGGGCGCAGGGCGTGGCCAACTCGACGTGGCCCATCCGGTAGCGGCGCACGGTCGACTTGGTGACCTCCACGCCGCAGCGCTCGCACACCTTGCTAGCGAAGCGCTGCCCACGGTACTTGCCGCAGGCGCACTCCCAGTCCTTCTCGGGGCCGAACACGCGCTCGTCGAAGAGGCCGTCGCGTTCGGGCTTGAGGGGGCGGTAGTTGATGGTCTCGGGCTTCGTGATCTCGCCGTAGCTCCAACTGCGGATGCGCTCGGCCGAGGCGATCTGGATCTGGACGCGGTCGAACTCGCGGTACTGGTTCACCTGGTGATCAGCTCCTTACCAGCGACGGCCGGTCTCGTCGAAGATGTCGACCGGCCTGTCGCCGTCACCGAGGACGCGCACGTCGAGACCGAGCGAGTGCAGCTCCTTGACGAGAACCTTGAACGATTCGGGGATGGGGGGCTCGATCACGTCGTCACCCTTGACGATGGCTTCGTAGGCGGCGTTGCGGCCGTCGATGTCGTCGGACTTGATCGTGAGCATCTCCTGCAGCGAGTACGCCGCACCGTGCGCCTGCAGCGCCCAGCACTCCATCTCGCCCAGGCGCTGGCCGCCGAACTGGGCCTTGCCCCCCAGCGGCTGCTGGGTGATGAGCGAGTAGGGGCCGGTGGAGCGGGCGTGCATCTTGTCTTCGACCATGTGGTAGAGCTTCATCACGTACATGATCC
>PXAU01000198.1 GCA_003567075.1 Trueperaceae bacterium | reverse complement strand
CCGGGGGCACGAACGCGTTGCTGGAGGGCGGGGTAGCGCGGCACGACGTCGCTCAGGAACTGCGGCGGGACCGCGTAGACGAACATCGCGCCCGGCATGTCGCCCTGGCACCGGTCGATCACCTCACGCAGGTTGTCGGTCGCCAGCCTCTCCGCCTTGCCGCCGATGCTGCTCATGCGGTCGACCTCGTCGAAGAGGAGCAGCAGGCCGCTGTGGGAGAGGGCGCGCACCGCCTGCGCCAGCGAGCGCAGCATGCGGAAGGCGTTGGGGCGCGTGATCTTGCCGGTCACACCGAGCTCGCGCAACACCTTGGTGTCGTCCGGCGTGGTGTCTTCGGCGAGAAGCCAGCGCTGGAGCGAGTCCTGCCGCTCCTCCTGCTGGCGGACGAGCGCCTCGAAGTAGGCCGCGACCGCCGCCTTGAAGGCCGGCGCGTCGATGAGGGCCGCCTCGAGCGTGTCCACCAGGCCCCGGTAGACAGGATGCGTGAGCGTGTCGAGGTCGACCTGGCCGCCCATGATCCGCCCCAGCGTCCCCTCCAGGAAGCGAGGCAGCCCCGTCTCGTCGGAGACGCCCTCGTCGGGCTCGTGCCAGATGAGGTTGCGCGCGACCGCCGCGTACACCGCCTTCTGGTCGTTGTACGGGGTCTCGATCGGGCTCAGTTCGACCTTCGCAACGGCGAAGCCGCGGCTCCAGGCGATGTCGCGCAGGCAGTAGAGGAAGTGCGACTTGCCGCTGCCGTAGTCGCCCACGACCAGCTTGAAGGTCGCGCCGCCGTCCTGGAGGTAGGACGAGAGGTAGTAATGGTCCAGCGCATCGAGCAGCGAGCGGTTGCCGACGTTGAAGAACTGCACGCCCCGCGCCGGCGGCGTGCCCGAGCTGCCGAGGACCTCCACGATGTGGCGGGCGAGGGCGGGGGAGAGACTCATGCTCGGCTCACGCGGGCACGTCCTCGAAGGTGACGTCCGAGTAGTAGGTGCCGTCCAGGCCGCCGGCCGCACTCGGCAGCCAGACACTGCGACTGGAGCTGTCCGCCTGGCTCTTGGTGGCGACCCCGAGGCGCAGGCGATAGCGGCGGCCGTCGACGTCGAACGTCGGCGAGGCCTGCGCCCTGACGAGGTCGCGCACGAACTGCGGGCGCGGATAGTCCTTGAAGGTCTTGCGCGACGGCGCGTTCCAGAAGCGCGCGGACTGGCGCGCCATGGTCATCTTGGCGTAGGTGTCGACCAGGTTGAGGCGGTTGCCTGCGGGTCTGCGCGAACGGCTCTTCAGCTCCCCGTCCCAGGTCGCGAACAACTCCCGCAGGAAGTCGGCCGGGACCGATTCGCGCTGGGCGATCAGCTTCTGCTGCCGCTCGTAGGCGTCGACGATGGCGGCCGTGGAGAGCTGCAGCCGGCCGGTGAGTGGCTCCTGACCGTAGAACCATTGCGCCTTGCGGGCAGCGACGTCGATTCGCAGAACCAGGTCGCCCACCAGCAACGCCGGCGGACGTCCGTCGACCTCCAGCCCTCGCCCAGCGAAGGCGTCCCGCAGGTCCTTGGCGAAGTCGAAGGCGAGCGCGTCCAACGCCCGCTCGGTCTCGCGCCGGAAGTCGGCGGTCGCCGCCTCGAGGGCGTCGTCGGGCAGCTTCGCCGCTGCCTGCTCGAGCTTCGGCAGCACCTTGCTCATCGGCAGCGCGTCGGGCTTCTCGCTCTCGGCGAGCCGGGCGGCCGTCTTCAGCGCCGAGACGGCCTGGCGCAACTCCTTGAACTGCGGCTCGAGGCTGCGCTGCGCCTCGCGTACGCGCTCGACGAGATCTCGGTCCATGCTCGCGAGTCTATCGCGTCGCCGCGCGGGTGTTCACCGCTCTGCGGTCCGAGGCAACGGCCCACGGGGCTGGCAAGCGATGCCGGGAAACGTCTTCAGCACGGTCGCGCTTCGGTCACGACCACCTCGGCGGCGCAACGTGCAAGGATCCTGTATCGAGATGACGCGAGGTACGCGACGAGCACCACCGCGGCGGCAAGAGCACGTGTACCAGTTCCTGATCGTGCTCCCCGGCACCGATCCCCTGGTGTGGCGCCGCATCCTCGTTCCGGAGAGGTACTCGTTCTGGGACCTCCACGTGGCGATCCAGGACGCGATGGGCTGGCTCGATAGCCACCTGCACGAGTTCGAGGTACTCGACCAGGACGGCCAACTCGAGCGCATCGGCATTCCCGATGACGACTTCCCTGACGAGCTGCCGCGCCTGGCGGGCTGGGAGGTGCCGATCGCGACGCGCCTGACGAACGGCATGGGGCCCGTGCGCTACCGATACGACTTCGGCGACGATTGGGGCCACACGCTCGAGTTCGAGGGGTTGGAGCCCGCCAACGGCGACGGTTACCCTCGCTGCCTCGCGGGCGCAAGCGCCTGCCCGCCAGAGGATGTCGGCGGCACGAGGGGCTACGCCGAGTTCCTCCGCATCATCCGAAACCGACGGCACCCGGAGCATGCGGAGACGCTCACGTGGGTCGGTGGGGCCTTCGATCCGCACGCCTTCGACCCGGCGGCCGTCGCCTTCGACGACCCGCGGCAACGGTGGCGCATGGCGTTCGAAGGCAGCTGACGCACCGACGGGTTCGGGCGCGCGATCGAAGCGCTTCAGCGCCCGCGACCCCAGGCTCGAAGCGGTGGTTCGAGCGCAGGAAGACGAGCTGATGGAGGCATGGCGTGGATTCTTCAGTCACGAGCAGCGAACCCATCGCGGCCCAGGTCGAGGTGACCGACGTCGAGCTCGTCGTGGGGCTCGTCGACGGGCGCCGCATCGCCGTCCCTCTGGTCTGGTTCCCGAGGTTACTCCATGCTTCGACCGAGCAACGAGCCGTGTTCGAGCTCATCGGGGACGGCGAGGGCATCCACTGGCCCGATGTCGATGAGGACCTCAGTGTTCGCGGTCTGGTGCTTGGCTCTCCCTCCGCAGCGTACCGGAAGGGAACCTGACCGAAGCGCGCTGGCATATGCGGGTCGTCGCGTCAAGGCTCGCGGTGCCGGCGGACAGCGCACGGAGCGACCATGCCCCAGCGTGACACCCCCGACCTGACGGTCTTCATCACCAGTCGCGACGCGACCTGCGACGAGTGCAGCGAGGATCTCGGCCGCGGGGCCTGGATCACCCTCGGCGCCGGCGGGCGCGCGTTCTGTCTCGCCTGCGCCGATCTCGACCACCTGCTGTTCCTGCCGGCCGGCGACGCCGCGCTCACGCGCCGCGCTCGGCGGCACTCGACCCTGTCCGCCGTCGTGCTCAAGTGGAGCCGCGCCCGGAAGCGCTACGAGCGGCAGGGCCTGTTGGTCGAAGCCGGGGCGCTCGCGCGAGCCGAGACCGAGTGCCTGTCCGACGCCGACGCTCGGGCACGCCGCCGCGAACGTGACGCCGAGCGGCGCGCCGACCTCGACCGCGAGTACCTGACGGGCTTCGCTGCGCGCGTGCGCGAGCTCTTCCCCGCCGCCCCAGCCGAGCGAGAGCACGAGATCGCCGAGCACGCCTGCCGGAAGTACAGCGGCCGCGTCGGGCGCTCCGCCGCGGCGAAGGCGCTCGACACCGAGGCGGTGCACCTCGCCGTCACCGCCCACGTTCGCCACCACGAGACTGACTACGACGCGCTGCTGGCGTCGGGCGTTGACCGCTACGAGGCGCGCGATCGCGTCAGCCTGCAGATCGGCGAGGTGCTGCACCGGTGGCAGGGTGGATAGGCGAGTCGGGTCGAACGCAGGCCTCGAGCGCGATCACGGCACGCTCGAGGCCATCATGCTCGAGGCACGCGTGGTCGTTGGGAAACCGACCGGCGGCGGGGTTCGCTCAGCGCGATGTGATCAGCCGACGCTCGCGTATCGTGGATCCGGGTTGGTGCACGCGCCGAGTGG
>PXAU01000339.1 GCA_003567075.1 Trueperaceae bacterium | reverse complement strand
CGCGCCGTCGCGGCGACGTTGTCGTCGAGCGGCAACGCCTCACCATCGAACATCACGCTGCCGTACCCGGCCCGGATGCAGGCCGCGGCCCGTTCCAGCGAATCGCCATGATCGAGGTGCAGCGCCACCGGCACGCTGGCAGTCTCGGCCAACGCCCGTACCAGCGCCGCCATGACCGGCGGCGGCGCGCCGTGATCGAGATCGCCAGGGTACGTCTGCAGCAGCAGCGGCGCGCGCTCGGCTTCGGCGGCTTCGACGCACGCGCGGGCCATCTCGAGGCTGCAGACGTTGAACGACGGGATGGCGTAGTGACGCTCGAAGGCGTCAAGGAGCAGAGGGCGGGCATCAGCAACGAAGGGCATGGGGTCTCCTCGGGTGTGCGGGCGCAACGGGGTCGCGTCCGGGTGTGAACCGTGTCACGAGCGCGATCATTGCACGTGGGACGAGTCTTCGAGGGCGTCGATGCGGTGGTGGAGGTCAACCAGCGCGGGGTACAGCGCTTGGTACACCGACCGGTAGGCGCGAAGGTAGGCAGCACGCCAACCGTCGTCGACCTCGACGGTGTCGTACGTGAACGTGACCCGCGCGGCCGCGTCCGTCGCGTCGCGGAAGAGCCCGGCGCCCACCCCGGCGAGGAGCGCTGCACCGAGCGTGGTCGCCTCGTCGTGCAGCGCGACCTCGAGCGGATGGCCCAGCAGCGCGGCCTTGATGCGCATGAGGGTGCGGTTGCGGGTACCGCCACCGATCGCCCGAACGTGCCGGAGCGTGAGGTCCATGCGCTCGACCAGGCCTTCCAGCGAGGCGTGCGCCTCGAAGGCGAGGCCTTCGAGCAACGCGCGTGCCATGTCGCCGCGTTCGGTCGAAGCGCGCAGGCCGACGAACGCCGCGCGCGCGCTGAGCGCCACCACCGGAGGGCTCGGCAAGCGCAGGTGCGGGAGGAAGAAGACGCCATGACTCCCGACGGGCGAGGTGCTCGCCCAACGCTCGAGGACGCCGTACGGGTCGGGTTCGTCAGGGATGAACAACGAACGCAACCACTCGACGCAGGCGCCGGAGGTGTACAGGCCAGCGTTGCAGTACGTCCTGTCGGGTACGACGTGGGCTCCCTGCTGGTAGCCGCCGCGTGCCATGGCCACCGTGAGGTGCGGTCGCTCGACCACCGTGAGCAGCGACTCGGCCGTGCCCATCGAATCGAGCACGTCGCCGGGTTCGGTGAGGCCGAGGGCCAGGGCGCCGCACACGTGATCGTGCCCGCCTGCTGCCACCGGTGTACCGGCTGGCACGCCCGTAGCCGCTTCGCCGGCGGCGTGCACCCCGCCCAGGCGTTGGCCGCTCTGGACGACCTCCGGCAGGATGCTCCGATCGACCCCGCAGGCGCTCAAGAGGTCGTCGGACCAGCGCCGCTCGGTCAGGTCCAGCACCATCAGGCGAGACGCGAGCGACACGTCGGTCGCCTGGACGCCGCACAAGCGATACGCGACGTAGTCGGCCACGTTGAGCCAGACGCGCGTGCGGGCGTAGACCTCCGGTTTGTGCTCGCGCAACCACATCAGCTTGTGGATGCCGAAGATGGGCACGATCGGCAGACCGGTGCGCTGGTACACGGCGTCGGCGCCGACGTGGCGGCGCCACCAATCGGCTTGGGGCCGCGTTCGCTCGTCGTGCCAGGCGATCGCCGGGTGGAGCGCCTCGCCGGCGCCGCTCAATGGGACGGCGGTCTCGGCCATGCTGGCGACCGCGACACCTGCGACGGGCGCCGAGCCACGTTGGGTGAGCACGTGGCGCATCACGGCTGCGGTCGCGTCGAACAGCGCGTCCGGATCGTACTGGCTCCAGCCGGGCCGCGGGTGGTCCACCGGGAGCCGCTGGGACGAGGCGACCTGGACGTTGCCACGAAGGTCGTAGAGGGCGGCCTTGACGTTGGTGGTGCCGACGTCGACGCCGAGCAGGAGGGGAGCGTCGGGAGCGCCTCGCACACGAATCTGCGAGCCCGCGGCGGCACCAGTGATCGGACGGTGCCGCCAGACCAGCGGTGACGCATGCGTCGCTGTTGCGAACTGATGGCCGTGCCTCAACCCTTGACTGCTCCTTGCGTCAGCCCGCTCACGATGTAGCGGTTCACGATCAAGGCGAAGAGGATGATGGGCAGGATGATGAGGCTGCCGTAGGCGGCCACCACACCGTACTGCGCACCCACGTCGGCGCCGCCGATGAAGCGGGTGATGCCGACGGTGAGCGGTTGGGCGTCGTACCCCGCCAGGAAGAAGGCGAACAGGAACTCGTTGTAGCTGATGATGAAGGCCAGGATGGCCGAGGCGTTGAGGCCGGGCAGCACCATGGGGATGCAGACTTTCCAGAACACCTGGAACGGGGTGCAGCCGTCGATGACCGCGGCTTCCTCCACCTCGCGCGGGATGCCTGCGAAGAACCCGAGCATGAGCCAGACGATGAAGGGCATCTGCATCGCGAGGTGGGCAAGGATCACCCCGATCAGCGTGCCCGAGAGCCCGATGCGGGCGAAGAACAGGTACATCGGCAGCGCCAGCACCACGTAGGGCAGGAAGCGCGTGCTGAGCACCATGAATACCAGCGTGCCGCGCGAGCGGTCCGACACCAGCTTGGTGATGCCGTAGGCCATCGGCACGCACGTCACGAGCACCACGATCAGCGCGCTGAACGAGATGATCATGGAGTTGCGCAGGAAGAACAGGTAGTTCCCCTGACGGAAGCTACGTTCGTAGTTGTCGAGGGTGAAGCCCCTGAACGAGAGCACTTCAGGGATGCTCTGGAAGAGCGCCGTGTCCTTGAGCGACGCCATCACCAGCCCCACCACCGGCAGCACGCTCACGAGCAGCCAGAACACCAAGAAGGCGTAACGGACCGCCAAGCCCCCGTTCTCCTGCCAGCGTCCCGCGAGCACCTCACTCACCTGCCTTGTCGAGACGGGCCAGGCGCATGTAGGCCAGCGAGATGACGCCGACGATGATCAGCATGGTGAAGGCGATGGCGTTCGCCATGCCCAGGTTGGCAGCCGAGATGCCCTCGTTGTAGACGAGCAGCGAGAGCACGTTGGTGGCCCTCCCAGGACCACCGCCGGTCAGTGCGAAGACGGTGTCGAACTCGCGGAAGGCCGAGGTCATCTGGATGAGGGTCACGAAGCCGATGTGGTAGCGGATGAGCGGTAGCTTGATCGCGGTGAAGGTCCTGAGCCCGCCGGCGCCGTCGACCTCCGCTGACTCGAGCAGTTCGTCGGGGACGGTCGCCAGGGCGGCGTAAAAGATGAGGATGGCGAGCGGTGTGAGGCGCCAGGCGTTGGTGATCACGGTCGCCAGCATGGCGGTGTCGCGCGAGATCAGCCACATCGGTCCGTCGATCGCCACCAGGCTGAGCAGGAAGTTGACCAGACCGTACTCTGGTTCCCACACGTAGAGCCGACCGAGCATGCCCACCACGACCTGGGTGGCCACGAAGGGAACGAGGTAGAACGCCATGAAGAAGCGCGCCATGGTCGTGCCGCGGATGCCGCGGGTGCTCATGATGGCGGCCACCATCAAGCCCGCCAGCACCGAAAGGACGGTGCACCCGACGGTGAAGACCACCGTCGAGCGCACCGACAACATGAACAGCGGATCTTGCCAGAGCCGCAGGTAGTTCTCCATGCCGACGAACACCTGGTCGTGCAGGCGGTAGAGCCTCAGGCGATGCAGGCTCGTCCAGAACGCTTGGACGACGGGTACGCCCAGGACCACCCCCCCGGCGATGACGCCGGGGAGGATGAAGGCCCAGGGGTTGAAGTGCCGTCGGCTCGACACGTCAGTCGATGTAGCCCGACTCGACGAAGATGCGCTCCATGTTGTCGACCAGGCGCTCTTGCGCCCGCTCGGGCG
>PXAU01000092.1 GCA_003567075.1 Trueperaceae bacterium | reverse complement strand
CGTAGCGCAGGTAGCGCAGGCTGCCGGTGGCGATCTGCTGGAAGCCCGACACCTCGTCACGGTGGGCGCTGAAGAGCGTGCCGTGGTTGAGGTGGGCGATCGGGCCTTCGCAGGCCAGCAGGCGCTGCAACTCCTCGTAGATCGCCTGGCGCTCGCTCATCGCGGCCGTCGTGCGGCCGCGGGCGAGCAGCTCGTCGACAGCCGGGTCGCTGTACAGGAAGACGTTGGTCGAACCGCCGCTGATGAAGGTGCGGTGCATGTACCCGTCCGGGTCGATGCTGCCGGCGTTGAGGCTGACGAAGGCGTCGAAGTTCGAGTTCTGCCAATCCTGCACGAACGTGCCGAACTCGGCCACGTTCACTTCGACCTGCATGCCGGCGCGCTCGAGCTGGGCCTGCACCACCTGCGCGGTGTCAGCCACGTCGCGGCGGGTGCCGAAGGTCAGGATGGTGAAGGCGATGCCGTCCTCGTGCCCGGCCTCGGCCAAGAGGGCCTGCGCGGCCTCTGGATCGTGCACGTAGCAGGGGAACTCGTCGGTCGGCAGCGCCCAGTCTGCCAGCGCGTCCGAGAGCGGGCCCGCCGGGACGGCGTTGCCGAGGAAGACGGCGTCGACGAGCTCCTCGCGATCGAGCGCCAGGTTGATGGCGCGGCGCACGAGCGGGTCGTCGAAGGGCGCGCGCGTGGTGTTCATCCCGAGCAGCGTGTACGACAGGCCCGGCACCTCCAGCACCGTCACCGAGGCTGCGGCGCGGAGCGTGACGGCGGTGGTCGGGTCGACGTCGGGCAGGAGATGGTACGTGCCGGTGCGGAGCCCAGCGGCGCGCGTCGAGCCCTCGGGCACGACGTTGTAGCGCAAGGCCGCCACGCCCGGCTGATCGGGCCGGTAGTAGGCTTCGTTGGCCTCGAGCCGGAGGTACGTGTCGGGGACCACCTCGACCAGCCGGAACGGACCCGTGCCGACCGCGACTTGCTGCAGGTCGCCGTGCTCCTCGACGACCTCGCGCGGGACCACGTACAGGTTCGGCATGTTCGCCAGGAAGGGGGCGAAGGGCTCGCGCAGCGTGAAGACCACGGTGCGCTCGTCGACGGCCTCGGCCGAGACCACCTGGTCGAAGCGGCTGGCCTGCGGCGAACCGGTCTCCGGGTCGAGGATGCGCTCGAGCGAGTAGACCACGTCGTCGGCGCCGAAGGGGCGGCCGTTGTGGAACACCACGCCCTCGCGCAGCGTGAAGGTGTAGACGAGGCCGTCGTCGCTGATCTCGTACGCCGACGCGAGCGCCGGCTCGAGCTGCAGGTCCGCGTTGATCTCGAGCAAGCCGTCGTAGACCTGCCCGATGACGGCGAAGCTGGCGAAGGCCGTGACCTTGTGCGGGTCGAGCCCGACGGGCGATTGATCGACCGCCAGTTCGAGCGTGCCGGACTGGGCCCAGACCAGACCGAACAACGCCATGGCGAGCAGGGCGATGCGCTTCATGGGTGCCTCCCTCGCTGATGGCCGCGCGAGCCGGAGCCTCGGATCAGCCCGGCCGCGGGGCGAGTCGCGATGCGCCGAACGTACCACTCCTAGACCACCTCGGTCAATCGTGATACCTTGCGCGCATGCGGCTCTCAGACGCTGCTCGTGCCGTGCTCGACGGCGCCGTCGAGGCGGGCGCCGTGCCGGGGTTGGTGGGCGCTGCGGTGGACCCCGACGGTCGTTTCGACACCCACGCCGCGGGCGTCACGCGCGAGGGCGGGGCGCCGGTTCGCCCGAGCACCCGCTTCGATCTCGCCTCGTTGACGAAGGTCGTTGCCACCCTGCCGTGCCTGCTGCGGCTGGTGAGCGACGGCGCGTTGGCGCTCGACGAGCGCCTGGCTGAACGGTTCGCCAACGCCGGCTGGTTCCAGACGCCCAGCCTGGCCGACACGAAGGTGGAGGCGCTGCTCACGCACACTGCGGGGCTGCCGGCCTGGCAGCCGCTCTTCGCCCGCGTCGGCGACCGCCGCACCGCGCTGGCTGCCGTGCTGCAGGCGCCGCTCTCGTCCGTGGGCCGGGTGCGTTACAGCGACCTGGGTTTCATGCTGCTCGGTGCGCTGGTCGAGCGCGTCAGTGGGCGCCGCCTCGACGACGCCGCCCGAGCGCTCGTGTATGCGCCGCTTCGCCTCGATGGGCTCCGCTTCGGTCCCTTGGCAGACGACGTCGCCGCCAGCGAAGTCTGCGGTTGGCGCGGTCGCCTGCTCGCCGGCGAGGTGCATGACGAGAACGCCGTCGTCTGGGACGGAATCGCTGGCCACGCCGGGCTGTTCGGTGACGCCGCCGCGCTGGCAGGCTACGCCGCCGCTTGGCTGCGCGCCGACCCGGTGTTGGCGTCGCCCGAGCTGCTACGGCGGGCGGTCACGCCGTCGGCCCGCGGTGAGGACGGCAGCGTCCGCGGCTTCGGCTGGTTGCTACCGTCCGCCGGCGTGTTCGCGGGCGACACGGCACGCGGCTTCGGTCACACGGGCTTCACGGGGACGTCGCTGTGGATCGACCCCGAGGCCGGTGTGGCGTCGCTCCTGCTCACCAACCGCGTGCATCCGCACCGCGCCGCCAGGGACGGCATCCAGGGTCTCCGGCGCCGCTTCCACGCGGCCGTCCACGGCGGTACCCGGTGAGCGCGCGTCGCGGCCCGTGGTGGCCAGCCGAGCCAGGGCGTGCGCCGCGATCGCTCACCGTGCTGGCCCTGATGAGCGGCACCTCCCTCGATGGCATGGACCTTGTCCTGGCGCGGCTCGAGAGCGACGGGCCGGGGGTCAAGGCAGAGGTGCTGGGGCGCACCTCGGAGGCCTACCCGCCAGCCTTGCGTGAGCGCCTGCGTGCGGCCCTGGACGAGCGAACGCTCGACGTGCGCGAGCTCACGCAGCTGCACGCCGAGGTCGGTCGGGCCTACGCCGAGGCCTGCGGGCGCGTCACCGACCGCCACGCCGTCGATCTGGTGGCCCTCTCCGGCCAGAACGTGTACCACGTGCCGCGCGTCGACGAACGGCGCGGCTGGCGTACGCCTTCGACCCTGCAGATCGGCGAGGCCGCGCTCGTGCTCGAGCGCTGCCGGGTCCCCGTCGCCTGCGACTTCCGCCAATCCGACGTCGCCGCCGGCGGCCAGGGCGCGCCGCTCGTCGCCTTCGGCGATCTGGCGCTCTACCAACGCCCCGGGGTGGCACGCGCGGTGCACAACATCGGTGGGATCGCCAACCTCACGTGGTTACCGCCGACCTTCGATCCGGACGCGGTGGTCGCCTTCGACACCGGGCCCGGAAACTGTCTGATCGACGAGGCGGTCGAGCGCACGACCGGTGCAGCCTACGACGTGGACGGTCGGCTCGCCGCCGCGGGCCGGATCGATGCCGGGATGCTGGAGGCGCTGCTGCGGCACCCGTACCTGACCCTGCCGTTCCCGAAGACCACCGGCCGCGAGGTGTTCGCGCTGGAGCGCCTCGAGGTCGAGCTCGGGGTGACCTTCGGGGCGCTCGAGGCGGCGGATCTCGTCGCCACCTTGACGGCCTTCACCGCCGCCAGTGTGGCCGAGGCGTACGCGCAGCTGCGCCGCTCGCGGCCGCTCGACGAGGGGCTGCTCGCCGGCGGCGGCGCCGCCAACCCGACCTTGATCGGGATGCTGCGCGAGCGTCTCGACGTGCCGCTCTCCACCTTCGAGTCGCTCGGCCTCGTCTCCAAGGATCGCGAGGCGCTCGCCTTCGCGGTCATGGCCTTTGCTGGCTTCCACGGCCGCGCCGGTACGCTCCCAGGGGCGACCGGTGCCCGCCGCGCGGTGATCGCCGGGAAGTACCTGTGGCCCGACGCACTCGATCCATGGACGGCGTCCGCAGCCGCCAGGGGAGGACATGCACCGTGACCGAGGCCATCGACCCCAGATACGCCGGCTTCGACGCCTGGCCCATGGAGCGTCGAGTACGGGCGCTGGTCGACGCCAACGAGCGCGCCGTCACCGCCGTGGCGGCGGCCGCGCCGGCGCTCACACGCGCGGCCGAGGGCATCGCCGCCCGGCTCCTCGCTGGCGGTCGCTTGGCGTACGCCGGTGCGGGCACGTCCGGCCGCTTGTCGCTGCAAGACGCCGCCGAGCTGCCGCCGACGTTCGGGTTCGAGCGCACGGTGGTGCTGCTCGCGGGTGGCACGGAGGCCGGAGCGAGCGCGATGGAGGGCGCTGAGGACGAGACGGACAGCGCTGAACGCGCGGTCGACGAAGCGGCGCTCGGGGCGTCGGACGCGCTCGTGGCCCTTGCGGCTAGCGGGCGCACCCCCTACACCGTGGCGGCCGTTCGGTGCGCACGCGAGCGCGGGGCGTTCACCGTGGGCATCGCCAACAACCCCGGCACGGCGCTGCTGGCTGCCGCTGAAGTGGGGGTGCTGCTCGACACCGGCCCAGAGGTGATCGCAGGCTCGACCCGGATGGTCGCGGGTACGGCCCAGAAGATCGCCCTCAACGCGCTCTCGAGCGCGCCGATGGCGGAGTTGGGCGCGCTGTTCTCGAACCTCATGGTGGCCATGCGGCCCACCAACGCCAAGTTGCGCCGACGCGCGATCGAGATCGTGGCGGCGGGCGGCGGTGTCGAGCCGGCTCGGGCGGAGCAGGCGTTGTGGGCCTGTAACGGTGACATCCGAAGCGCGATCCTGCACCTCCTCACTGGCCTTGAGCCGTCGGCCGCCGCAGCGCGCGTGGTGCGCCATGGTGGTCGCGTCAGCCAGGCCCTGGCAGCGCGGCGAGATGGCGAGAGCGGGTAGGACGGCGGCTCGAGGCGCTGGCGTTGGACGGCGCCGAGCGGGGTCGGCGCTGCCGCGTCACGCTCACCAGCTGGCGTGCCAGGCGGGCGTGCGGGCCTCCAACCAGGCCAGGTAGTGATCCATGGCGGCCTCGAGCCCATAACGCGGTAGGTAGTGCGCACGCAGGCGGTCGATGGCGAGTGGGGCCCGGTCGCGCGCGGTCAGGGGCAGCGTGGCGGTGGCGTCGGGGTCGAGGCGAAAGCGCCCCTGGCCAAGCCGCTCGTCGAGCGCGCGGCACCAGTCGGCGAGGCTCCAGCCGCCCCCGCCACTGACGTGGTAGAGCTCGTGCTCGAGCGCCTCCGCGTCGAGCAGGGCCACCAGCGCGGCGGCCACGTCGCGCGCGTACACCCAATCGCTGGGCCCGGCGCGCGGCAGCTGGACGCGCTCGCCCCGCACCAGCGCGCGCGTCGCGAGCATCGGGCCGCTGAAGGTGTCGCGCACGCCGGTGTCCCGCTCCCATGGACCGAACACCGCGCCCACGCGCGCCACGATCACGTCCAGGCCCCAGAGTTCGCGTGCGCGCAAGGCAGCGCGCTCGGCGGCGTACTTGGCGATGCCGTACATCGTGTTCGGCAGCGGCGTGTCGCGCCCCTCCTCGAGCGGGCGCCCGGGATAGGCCGCGGCGCCGTAGACGGAGGCTGACGACAGGTACATCACGCGCCGTGCACCGTGGTCGCGGGCGGCCTCCAGGACGCGCAGCGTACCCAACAGGTTCACCTGCATGATCAGGTCGGCGTCGCGCGCCTCGCGCTCGAGCCCGGGCGTGATCGCCGCGCCGTGGACCACGCCGTCGATGCCCTGGGGTGTGGACGCGGCCGCGCCGGCGAAGGCGTGGTCCAGGGCCACCGCGTCGCGCACGTCGGCAGGGACGAAGGTCAGCTGGCCGGGCAGCGACGCGAAGCGGGCTTCGGCGTCCGCTGGCCACGCCTCGCTGCGATCGATGGCGACGACGGCGCGCCCCTCGGCCAGCAGGTGTTCGACGAGGTTGCAGCCGACGAAGCCGCAGGCACCGGTGACGACGGTGCTCACGACGCATCATCCGCTTCGCGACGGTAGTCGCGGGCGGCGATCGCGGTCAGCGCACCCGGGAGCACCTCGACCTCGAGCGGGGTCGCCCCTGCCATGTCGCCATCGGCGTGTACGAGCAGAGGTGGGTCGGCGCTGACGCGGACGTGCCGTGCGCGCCGCAGCACACCGACCCCGCGAGGTCCGCCGACCAGGCGCAGCACCGCGCCGAGCGCCCGCAGGAAGCCTGGATTGCGCAGCACCGCGACGTCGAGCAGGCCGTCGTGCGGGTCGACGTCCGGGCCGACGCGCATGGCGCCGAGCGGGAAGCTGGCCGCGTTGAAGAGGCTCACCGTGTGCGCCACGAACTGCTCCACGTCGCCGTCCAGTTCGAGCTGCACGCGATGGTTCCGCCGTCCCCAGAGGTTGCGTACACCTGCCCCGAGGTAGGCCAGGAAGCCGAAGCGGGCCTTGGCGTCGCGGTCGGCGTCGCGGTTGATCTCGGCGTCGAGTCCCGCGCCGAAGAAGATCAGTGCGACCTCGTCGGTCCCGACGCGGCGCATGACGTCCAGCCTGACCAGTGTTCCTCGACCGAGCGCCGAGACGGCCCTCGCTGGGTCGATCGGTAGGTGCAGCACGCGTGCGAGCCCGTTCCCGGTGCCGGCGGGCACCACCCCGAGCGGCAGGCCCGTGCCGGCGCGTACCAAGCCCCGCGCGGCCGCCGTCACGGTACCGTCGCCGCCGGCGACGAGGACCACGTCGAAGCCGTCCTCGGCCGCGGCGGCGGCCCACTCCGTCGCGTCGCGATCGGTGCGGGTACGGTACATCGCTATCTCGGCGCCCAAGCGCTCGAGGCCCGTTCGGACCGCCTCCTCCACCACCTCGACGCGTCCTCGTCCCGACGCCGGGTTGATGATGACGAGGACCCGCCTTGCCGTCAGCATGGCGCATCGTACCCGGAGCGCGCAGCCGCGCGTCGGTCGTCGCGGACGCCGTTGTCTCGCCGAAGGGCGGCTGCGGCCGCGCCGACGTCCGCGCGCGGTAGGTTCAGGCCGATGGCCATCGCGGCTCCTACCAGGGTCGCCTTGACGGGCGTACCCCTCGCACTGCTCATCACCGGCGCGCATCTCGCCAACGATGCCTTCAGCAACGTGCTGCCGGCCTTCCTACCGACCTTGCAGCTGCGTTTCGGGCTCGGCGAGGCCGCGCTGGCGGGGCTCGTCGCGCTCATCTCGATCTCGGCCAACGTGCTCCAGGCCTTCGCCGGCGCGCTCACCGACCGCTGGGGTCGCCGCCGCGCCGCAGCCTTGGGACTGCTGCTCTCGTCCGTGCTGATGAGCTTCATCGCCGTGGCGCCCAGCGTGAGCGTGCTGGTGCTGCTGCTGGCGTTCGGCGGCATCGGTTCGGCCGTCTTCCACCCGGGCGCGGTCGCCATGATGCGCGGCGTGGGCGGACGCGCCAGCCTGAACGTCGGCATCTTCGCTGCCGGCGGCGCGGTCGGGACGGCGATCATGCCGGTCGTGGCGCTCGCGGTGTTACGGTCCTACGGTCCGGGGTACGTTCCGCTGCTGGCGCTGGTCGGCGTGGCGCTGGCGCTGGCGTTGTTGGCGATGGCGCCGACCCAACCGCATGTCGATGGCCCGACGCGGCCGAAGGTGTTCGATCCGGCCTTGTTCCGCGGCCCGGTCGGGGCCCTTTCGCTGGCCGGGATCCTGCGAGCCACCGCCTTCGTCAGCTTCTTGAGCGCGATGCCGCTGTACCTGGTGAACGTGCGGGGCTTCGCCGCCGACGCACCGCTCATCGGTAGCACCCTGGCCACGTACGGCTTCGCGGCTGCCACCGCCGGGCTCTTGGCCGGCGTCTTCGAGGCGCGGATCGGCCGGGTACGGTTGGTCGTGGCCACCATGCTGCTGGCCGTACCGGTGCTGGTCGGCACGCTGTTCGTGGTGCCGGGAACGGCCGCGTACTTCGTGCTGGTGGCGCTCTCGGGCGTGCTCACGAACGCCTCGGTACCGCTGCTGGTGGTGAGCGCCCAGGACCTCGCACCGCACGCCGTCGGGACCGCTTCGGGCATGCTCATGGGCTTCACCTGGGGCATGGCCGGTGTGGCCTACCTCGGCTTCGGGGCCCTGCAGGAACTCGTAGGCATCACGCCTGCGTTGCTCGCCAGCTTCGCCTTCCTCGTGCCGGCGGCGCTGCTGGCTGGCACGATCCTGCGGCGACACCGCGCTCGTCTCGGTTGCACGTGAGGGGCGTGCGCGCCGCGTGCGTCAACCGGCGCGCATGCGCTTGTAGGCGTTGATGAGCCCGTTGGTCGAGGCGTCGTGCCCGCTCACGGGGGCCTCACCGTCGAGCTCCGGTAGCACGTCGCGGGCGAGGGTCTTGCCCAGCTCGACACCCATCTGGTCGAACGAGTTGACGTTCCAGATCACGCCCTGTACGAAGATCTTGTGCTCATAGAGGGCGATGATGGTGCCCAGCGTGCGGGGCGTGAGCAAGGGGTAGAGGAAGCTGGTGGAGGGCCTGTTGCCCTCGAAGCTGGTCGCTGCCACCAGCAGATCGAGACGCTCGGCGGTCACGTTGGCGAGGTCGTCGCGAGCCTCGAGCGCGGCGCGCGCCTCGTCCGGTGTACGGCCCCGCATGAGCGCTTCGGACTGGGCGAAGACGTTCGACAGCAGCAGCTCGTGATGGTTGCCGATGGGCGCGTGCGACCGCGCGGCGGCGAGGAGGTCGCAGGGTACCAGACGGGTGCCCTGATGGAGCAGCTGGTAGAAGGCGTGCTGGCCGTTGGTGCCGGGTTCGCCCCAGACGATGGGTCCCGTGTCGACAGCGACCGGCCGCCCCTCACGGTCGACGTGCTTGCCGTTGCTCTCCATGTCGGCCTGCTGGAGGTAGGCGGGGAAGCGCGCCAGGTTGTGGTCGTAGGGGAGGATCGCGTGCGTCTCGGCGCCCCAGAAGCCGTGGTACCAGATGCCGAGCAGCGCCATGAGGACGGGGACGTTGCGCTCGAGCGGGGTATCGCAGAGGTGCTCGTCCGCGAGGTGCGCGCCTGCGAGCAGCTCGTCGAAGCGGTCGGGGCCGATCGACAGCATGATGGCGAGCCCGACGGCGCTCCAGAGCGAGAAGCGCCCGCCGACCCAGTCCCAGAACCCGAACGTCGCGTCCGGCTCGATGCCGAATGCGGCGACGCCGGCTTCGTTGGTGCTGATCGCTGCGAAGTGTCGCGCGACCGCCGCCTCGTCCTGCGTGCGCGCCAGGAACCAGGCGCGTGCGCTGTGCGCGTTGGCCATGGTCTCTTGCGTGGTGAAGGTCTTGGAGGCGACCAGGAAGAGCGTGCGGTCGGGATCGAGACGCTCGAGCGTCTGGCCGAGGTCGCTCGGATCGACGTTCGAGACGAAGTGGCAGCGCAGCCGCGCATGCCGGTAAGGGGCGAGGGCCGCACACACCATTGCGGGCCCGAGATCGCTCCCGCCGATGCCGATGTTGACCACGTCGGTGAACGGTGCGCCGGTCCGGCCGCTGCGCGAACCGTCGCGTACGGCGTGCGCGAACGCGCGCATGCGTGCGAGTACCGCCCGAACCTCGGGCATCACGTCGTGACCATCGACCAGCACGGGTTCCGGCCCTTGGTGGCGCAGCGCCGTGTGCAGCACGGCGCGGTCCTCGGTGCGGTTGATCCGCTCGCCGGCGAACATCGCCTCGATCATCCGCGGCACGTCGGCCTGGCGTGCGAGCGCCAACAGGTGCAGGAGGGTGGTGTCGGTGATGCGGTGCTTCGAGTAGTCCACGAGCACGTCGCCAACCGTGGCGCTATAGCGCTCGAAGCGTTCCGGATCGTGCGCGAAGAGCTCGCGCATGGAGGTGTTCGCGATCTCGACGCGGTGTGCCTGCAGTGCTCGCCAGGCTGGGTGGTCGCTCGCTGGCATGGGGCTCCCTTCGCCAGGCTGGCCGCGCTCAGCGGCCGCGGGCCACCAGCCAAATGAGCTCGTGGCCGCTCCGGATCACGTACAACAGGGCGCGTTGGTTCGCGCCGTCGGAGAACACGACGCGCGTGTGCCGCTCCGCGCCGACGGTCGTCGTGGTTGTCTCTGATCGGAACAGCCCCTGGACGAGGAGGTCGCGTTCGACACCGTACGTCAGCGCCGGTTCGAGGGTGGCGGCCAGACCCGTGGCCGTGTAGACCTCCCAGTCACGCCATTCGGCGTTGCCGGGGAGACGCGCGATGAGCGCGTCAGCATCGGCACCCACGGCCCGTAGGCTGCCCGAGGGCCAGCTGACCGGCGGGAAGAGCTGTGAGGCGATCGCTGGGGCGAGGGCTACCTCGGCGAGGACCTGCGCGCTGGTTGCACCGCCGGCGAGCACCAGCGCCAGTACGAGCATGAGGTTGCGGATGCGACGCATGCGCCAAGGGTAGCAGGGCCGGCGCGCGTGCGCCACGCCACCCGCCCCACCGGTCCTCAGCTCGAGAACGTCTTGCCAGCACGCATCCGGACGATCGCCTTCTCGATCTCCACGACCACGAACACGATGACGCCGGCCACGAGGACGTACCCCCAATGCTCGAGCGTCAGGCCGGCGACGCCGAACCAGAGCTGCATGGGGGCGGTGTACGTGAACACCAGCTGGAAGAAGATGAGCACCGCGATCGAGACGAACACCGCACGGTTCGTGAAGAAGCGCTTCGGGGAGAGCGGGAAGCCCCAGAGGAAGCGGGTGTTGAGGAGGTAGGCGAGCTCACCCGCGACGAGCGTGTTCACGGCGATGGCGCGCGCCAGCTCGAGGTCGCCGTAGCGCTCGAGCATCGTGAAGAACAGCACCAGCGTGAGCCCGCCCATCACCGCCGATACGTAGGCGATGCGCCACACCAGGTAGCCCGACAGGATCGGCTCGTCGCGTTCGCGCGGTGGCCGCCGCATCACGTCCGCCTCGGGCGGCTCGAAGGCCAGCGCCAGGGCCAGCGTGACCGCCGTGATCATGTTGATCCAGAGGATCTGGACGGGTGTGATCGGTAGATCGGTCAGGACCACGATGATCGAGGTGATCACGACCAGCGCCTCGGCGCCGTTGGTGGGAAGGATGAAGAGAATCGTCTTCTTCAGGTTGTCGTAGATGGCGCGGCCCTCTTCGACGGCGCGGGCGATGGTGGTGAAGTTGTCGTCCGCAAGCACCATCTCGGAGGCGTCCTTGGCGGCCTCGGAGCCCTTGACGCCCATCGCCACCCCGACGTCGGCGCGCTTGAGTGCCGGCGCGTCGTTCACGCCGTCGCCCGTCATGGCGCTCACGTGTCCGCGGCGCTGCAAGGCCTCGAGCAGCTTCAGCTTGTGCTCGGGGCTGGCTCGGGCGAAGACGTCGCAATCGGCGGCAACCTCCTCGAGCTGCTTCTCGTCGAGGTCCTCGAGCTCTTGGCCCGTCACGGCCCGGACGCCGTCGCCGATGCCCAACTGTCCGGCGATGGCGCGCGCGGTGAGTGCATGGTCGCCGGTGATCATCACGACCCGGATGCCGGCACGCTGGCACTTCGCGACGGACTCCTGCACCTCTTCGCGCGGCGGGTCGATGAGCGCGACGACCCCGAGCATCTCCAGCCCGTCCTCAGCCACCTCGGGCGTCAACGTTTCGAGGCCGGCGTCGACGGGTTTGACCGCCACGGCGAGCAGCCGGAAGGCTTCGGAGGCAAGCTGCTTCGCGACCTCTTCCCAGTGCCCCGTGTCGAGCGGCTCGCTCGAGCCGTCGGCGCGTCGCTGCGTCTCGCACATCTCCAGGACACGCTCGGGTGCACCCTTGACGTACACGAACCGACCGTCGTCGCTCTCGACGAGGCTGGCAGCGTAGCGCTGGTCGGACTCGAACGGGAGCCGATCGACGCGGCGGTGCCTCCGCAGCACGCCGCGGTCCAAACCCATCTTCTCGGCCAGGACCACCACGGCGCCGTCGGTGGGGTCACCGCTCAGGAGGCGGGTGCCGTCGTCGGCGTCACGGAACTCCGCCTCGGCCGTGAGTGCGGCTCCAAGCGCCATCGCGCGCAAGCGCTCGTGACCGCTGGCATCCTCGTCCTCGCCCTCGAGCGTGATGCGACCCTTGGGCGCGTACCCCTCGCCGCCCACGTCGTAGCGCGCCCCGATCATCACGGCGCGCCGCACGGTCATCTCGTTCTTGGTGAGCGTGCCGGTCTTGTCGGAGCAGATGACCGTCACCGACCCGAGCGTCTCGACCGCGGGCAGGCGGCGCACGATGGCGCGCCGCTGCGCCATGCGTTGGACGCCGAGCGCCAGGATGATCGTGATCACGGCGGGCAGGCCTTCGGGGATGGCGGCGACCGCGAAGCCGATCACCGTCAAGAAGATCTCGTCGAGGGTGTACCCGCGGAAGAAGTAGCCGAAGGCGAAGAGCACCGCGCCGATACCGAGGATGGCGTATGCGAGGACCCGGGAGAAGTTGTCGATGGCGGTGAGGAAGGGCGTCTTGAGCTGGATGACCTTGGAGACCATCTCGCCGATGCGACCTACCTCGGTGGTGCTGCCGGTCGCAACGATCACACCGTGCCCGGCCCCGGAGGTGACGGTCGTTCCGGCGTAGAGCATCGAGCGGCGGTCACCGAGCGAGGCGTTCTCGCCGACTGGTTGGCGGGACTTGTTGACCGGCACCGACTCCCCAGTGAGGGCGGCCTCCTCGGCCCGCAGGTTGTGCGCCTCGAGGAGCCGCATGTCTGCCGGCACGCGGTCACCCGACTCGATCAGCACCACATCTCCGGGGACCAGGTCTTCCGCTGAGATGGTGACGCGTTGACCATCGCGTAGCACCACCGCTTGCAGGGCCAGCATGGAGCGCAGCGCATCGAGCGCCGCCTCGGCCTTGCCTTCCTGGACGAAGCCGATGATGGCGTTGATCAACACGACTGCCAGGATCACGCCCGTCTCGAGCCAGTCGTTCAAGCCCGCCGTCACGATGGCCGCTGCAAGCAGCACGTAGATCAGCAGGTTGTTGAACTGTCGCAAGAAGCGTCGCCATGCCGGGACGGGCGGCTCTTCGGGGAGCTTGTTGGGCCCGTACGCCTCGAGGCGTTGCTTCGCGGCGTCGCTCGTCAGCCCTTGGCTGTCGCTCTCCAGCTCGCCCAGAACGTCGGCGACGGCGAGCGCATGCCAGGGCGGTGCCTTGGACGCGTCACGCTGGCTGGCTGTGGCAGCGGGCATGATGTATCCCTCCCTTGGCTGCGCGTCTGCCGGCACATGTGAGCCCATGGTAGCGAGCAGGTTGCCGACACCACGTTCAGGCTCGGGCTGACCGGCGGCACGCCGACCTCGTTATCGACAACGATCGTCGGCTCGTCGCGCTTCGATCACCGGCTCGACCTTCGCGCCATCGTGCTCGGGCGGGGTAGCGTGACGCAGACGACGGAGGATGACGTGCCAAACGACGTGGACCGCCCTCGTGCCCGCGATCTCGGGCTCGCCCCAGGCCGGCTTGTGCCGGGGCGGTCGAACGCGATCACCGACGTGCCGGGCGTCCGTGTCGGCCACACCACCCTGTGGATCGACGAGGACGTGCGCACGGGTGTCACAGCGCTCTTCGCTCACGCGGCCGACCCATTCGAGCAGCGCGTGCCGGCGGGCCTCTGCGTTGCGAACGGCTACGGCAAGTTGGCCGGGGCGACGCAGGTACTGGAGCTGGGTGAGCTCGAGACGCCCATCGTCCTCACGAACACCCTGTCGGTCCCCGAGGCCTGCTCGGCGCTGATCGACTGGACCCTCGCCCAGCCGGTGAACGGTGACGTGCGTTCGGTCAACCCGTTCGTGGCGGAGACCAACGACGGGCTCTTGAACGACATCCGGGCTCGCCACGTGCGGCCAGAGCACGTTCTCGCAGCCATGGCCGCTGCCGCAACCGGCGCCGTCGACGAAGGTTGCGTCGGGGCTGGGACAGGCACCATCGCTCTGGGCTTCAAGGCGGGGATCGGGACCAGCTCGCGGCGCCTTCCTCCTGCCTCGGGTGGGGCGACGGTGGGCGTGCTGGTGCAGGCGAACTACAGCGGTCTGCTCGTGGCCGACGGTCTGCAGGTGGGTGCGCGCCTACGGCGAACACGCCTGCGCTGCGGGAGCGGTGCTGCGCGCGGGGACGCCGGCGAGGATGGTTCGGTGGTGGTCGTGATCGCCACCGATGCGCCGCTCGCGGACCGCACCCTTCGCCGCTTGGCCGTGCGTTCGATGGCGGGCGTGGCTCGGACGGGTGCGGCGTTCGCGCATGGCTCGGGCGATTACGCGGTGGCGTTCTCGACCGCCGAGGTCGTACGACGCGGCGACCGCGGCCGAGCGCCGGCGCCGGGCCCGACGTGGCCCGACGAACGCCTCACACCGCTCTCGCAGGCCGTCGTCGAGGCGACTGAGGAAGCCGTTCTGAACGCGCTCTGCCGCGCCGTGGACACGACTGGCCGAGCCGGGTTGCACGTGCCCGCGCTGCCGCTCGAGGAGGTACGGGCCATGGTGAAGGAGCGGGAACGCGGCGACGCCTCGACCTGACCCGTAGCCCCCAAGTCGTCGGCGCCCTCGGCAGGCGGGCGACGTGCGGACGACCGTGAACGCGCTTCAATGCCCCATATGGCCAACCTATCGGACGCCGCCATGTTCGAGTCCTTCCTCGCCGAGCGCTTTCGTGCCCACGAGGCCTGCCATGGCTGCCCGCCGTTGCGTTCCGTGGCGGCGTGGTTCGACGAGGTGTTGGGCTTGCTGGTACCGGAGCGCTCGGAGCGTCGCTACGCCAGCGCGGCCGAGTTCGAAGGCCACGCGCACGAGTTGCAGGCGCGCTTGGCGGGGTTGGTGGCGGTGGTGCGAGCCTCGGGACCGACGCCGGACACCGTCGCGGCCCGTTTCATGGCGTGCCTGCCAGCGCTGCATGCCCGCATCGCCGAGGACGTGGCCGCGATCGACGCGGGCGATCCCGCCGCCACCTCGAGCAGCGATGTCGCGCGCACGTATCCGGGGGTGCTGGCGATCGCCGCCTACCGGGTGGCGCACGCCCTGCACGGCCTCGACGTGCCCTTGCTGCCGCGCATCTTGAGCGCCTATGCGCATGGGGCCACCGGCATCGACATCCACCCGGCGGCGCGCATCGGCCGGCACTTCTGCATCGATCACGGGACCGGCGTGGTGATCGGTGCGACGGCCGTGATCGGCAACAGGGTGAAGGTGTACCAGGGGGTGACGTTGGGGGGCCTGAGCGTTCGTAAGGAGGACGCCGCCGTGAAGCGGCACCCGACGATCGAGGACGACGTGGTGATCTACGCGGGAGCGACCATCCTCGGCGGCGAGACCGTGATCGGCCAGGGCAGCGTGATCGGCGGCAACGTATGGGTCACGCGCAGCGTCGCTCCCGGATCACGCCTCAGCTACCGCGTCGGCGACTCCGCCGAGGGCAGCGGCACGGCTGCTGGCGCGGTGATTCAGGGAGGGGCGCCATGAGATTGGTCGAGGCGATCGGTACCACCCCGCTGGTCGAGCTCACGCAGTTGGGTCTTCCTGCAGGCGTGCGCGTGATGGCCAAGCTCGAGGGTCAGAACCCTGGCGGCAGCGTCAAGGACCGGGCGGCGTACGGGATGGTCCGAGGCGCGCTCGAGCGCGGTGTTATCAAATCGGGCGATCGGCTGATCGAGGCTACCAGCGGGAACACCGGCATCGCCCTGGCGATGGTCGCGACCGCCCTCGGACTCCGCCTCACGTTGCTCATGCCGGAGGACGCGACGCGCGAGCGTGTGGCGACGATGCGCGCGCTGGGTGCCGAGGGGATGCTGACGCCTGCGGAGCGGACCATCGAGCACGCCCGCGAGATGGCCGAGGGGATGGTGGCGGCGGGGGAGGGCGTCATGCTCGACCAGTTCGCCAACCCCGACAACGTGAGGGCGCACGAGCGGACCACGGGACCGGAGATCTGGCGCGATACCGGCGGCACGCTGACGCACTTCGTCTCGGCGATGGGCACGACCGGCACCATCATGGGTGTGGCGCGCGCCCTCGCGGCGCGAGACCCGAACGTCCGCATCGTCGGTGTCCAACCGACCGAGGGCTCGAGCATCCCCGGCATCCGCCGCTGGTCACCCCAGTTCACGCCGAGGATCTTCGAACCGGATCGGGTCCATCGCATCGTCGACGTCAGTCAGGCCGAGGCCGAGTCGATGGCGCGCAGGCTCGCGCGCGAGGAGGGCATCCTGGCTGGGGTGAGTAGCGGTGGTGCGCTCCGTGCGGCCCTGCGCGTGGCCGATGAACTCGAGCGAGGACTGATCGTGGTGATCGTGTGTGATCGGGGCGAACGTTACCTGAGCTCGGACCTCTTCGAGTGAGGTCGATGCGGGGCGCCTGCCTGCCCATGGTCCTCGTTCAGCGCACGGGCACCAACCGCCGCACCTCGAACTCGAACGTCCCGTCTCCCACGTCATCTGCGAAGAACGGTTGGACCAAGACGTCGTACGTCCCCGGAGTCAGCATGAGGGCGAGCGCCGAATCGGTGGTGTAGTCGTCCTCATCTGTGACCGGTGCGTCGTCGTTGTACGCCAGGCTGTAGCCGAACTCGTCGAACAGCTCGAGCGTCGTGTCGAACGCCGCTGAGCGGGCGTCGAGCTGGATAGCGCTGACGTCGTCGAGGACGAAGCGGAAGCG
>PXAU01000358.1 GCA_003567075.1 Trueperaceae bacterium | reverse complement strand
TCGAGGCCGTCGCGCCGCATCTGCGCCTCGACCAGGTCGGCGCAGGCCTGCAGCCCGTACCCCTGCACCGACACGCTCGGTTGGCGCACCAGCTCCTGCAGGTCGGCGACGCACTCGTCGGCGTGGGCGTCGACCCAGGCGAAGACCGGCTCGAGCTCCGCTGGAAGCTCAGGCATCCAGGTCGATCCAGCGCCGCTCGGCGTGCGAGCGCTTGACCGCGTCCAGCACCGCCTGGTTGCGCCAGCCGTCCTCGAAGGTGGCCCCCTCGCGCGGCGGGCGTCCGTCGCGCACCGCGCCGCACAACGCCCGCATGAGCGCTACGAAGGAGACGTTCCAGATGCCCTTGCCGACACCCTCGAGCTCGGCGTTGGGATCGACGACGCTGACGTCCTCGAACTCGCCTCCCGGCGTCGCAAGCAGCAGCCGCTCGTCCGCGTTCGCCAGCAGGATCGTCCCCTCGCTGCCGAAGATCTGGGTGACGTTGTTCATGGTGTGGCGCGCCACGCCCGACATCAGCACGTCGCTGTGCGCCGAGCGCTGCTGCCGCAGCACCATGTGAACGAAGTCGTCGGCGGTCGCGGTCCAGGGCTCGCCGGTGGCCTTGTCGACGCGGTCCGCGACCATCGTCTCGACGCGTCCGAGAACCGAGGTGACCTCGCCGAACCACCAGCGCAGCAGGTCGACCTGGTGCGAGCCGTTGGCCCCCAGCCGGCCGCCGCCGCGCTCGGCCAGCGACCACCAGTCACCCTTGGGTCGCGCGGCCGGATCGGCCCAGCCGGGCGTGACGTTGCTGATGTGGGCGTGACGGATCTCGCCGATGGCGCCGGACGCGACCAGTTCGGCGATGCGTCGGCGGTTCGGGTTGAAGCGCAGCTCGTGCCCCATCATCGTGATGCGCTTCAGTTCTGCCGCCCGGTCGCGCATGGCGCGAGCCTCGTCCGCGTCCATCGCGGTCGGCTTCTCGCACAGGACGTGGGCGCCGGCCTCGAGCGCCGCCAGCGCCATCGGCGCGTGGGTGTCGGTGGGGGTGGCGATGCAGACCAGGTCGAAGGCGTGCTCGCGCAGCATGGCCTGCCAGTCGTCGTAGGCGTGCGGCACGTCGAACGCTTCGGCGGTCGCGCGGGCGCTCTCCAGGCGGGCGCTGGCGAGCGCCACCACCTCGGCGTCAGGCACGTGGCGCAGCGCCGGAAGGTAGGCGGCCTTGGCGAAGGAGGCGCCGATGACGCCGACTCGAATGGACATGTGAGACCTCCAGGGTTCAGTCGGCGCCGCGCAAGCGCGGGTCGAGGAAGTCGCGCAGCCAGTCGCCGAGGATGTTGAACGAGAGCACGGTGAGCATGATCGCCACGCCCGGGTAGACCGCCAACCACCAGCGCCCGGCCAGCAGCTGGTCGCGGCTCTCAGCCAGCATGCCGCCCCAGGTGGGCACCGTGGGCGGGACGCCCAGGCCCAGGAACGACAGCGCCGCTTCGGCCAGGATGACGCTGGCGACGTTGAACGAGGCGATCACGATCAGCGGCGCGAGGATGTTGGGCAAGATCGTCTTGAACAGCACCGAGGCCCCGCTCGCGCCGAGCGCCAAAGCCGCCTCCACGTACTCCTTCTCGCGCTGCGACATGGTCTGCGCTCGGGCGATGCGGGCGTACGTCACCCATTGGCCGATGCCGAGGATCAGCACCAGGTTGAGCACACCGGAACCGAGCACGACCAGGAACATGATCGCCAGCAGGATGAAGGGGAAGGCCAGCTGGATGTCGGCCAGGCGCATGATGAGGGCATCGACGCGGCCGCCCAGGTAGCCGCCGGTCATGCCAAGCACCACGCCCAACGCGCCGCCGATGAACACCGCCGTGAAGCCGACCAGGAGCGATACGCGGGCGCCGTAGATGAGCCGCGAGTACACGTCGCGGCCGAGCGCGTCGGTGCCGAGGTAGTGCTGCACCACGCCCTCGCGGTCGGCCACCATGGGCGGCTGCAGGCGGTTATGATGTTCTGGCGGTTGGGGTCCTTCGGCACGATCGACGGCCCGGCGATGGCGGCGAACGTGATCACCAGCAAGATGGCGATGGCGACCAGCGGCCACACGGCTCGCGTGAGTGAGCGCCAGGCGCGCCGGGCCGCGTCGCGCCGGGTCGTAGGCGCAGCCATGGTCATCTGCGGCGCCTGGCTGATCGATGGCGGCGTCACGACAGCCTCACGCGCGGATCGAGGCGCGCGTAGAGCAGGTCGACGATCAGGTTGAGCAGGACGAAGACGCCGGCGAACATCACCACCGCCGACTGCACCAGCGGCACGTCGCGCTGGTTGATGGCGTTGAAGACCAGGCGGCCCACGCCCGGCCACGAGAACACGGTCTCGACCACCACCACGCCCGAGAGCAGGAAGCCGAACTCGAGGCCCAGCATGGTCACGACCGGCATCCAGGCGTTGCGCAGGGCGTGGCGCATCACCACGTTCCACTCGCGCAGGCCCTTGGAGCGTGCGGTGCGAACGTAGTCCTGCGACAGCACCTCGAGCATGGACGAGCGCACCAGGCGCGCGTTGCGTGACATCGAGAAGAGCGAGATGGTGAACGCCGGCATGATCAGGTAGCGCAGCGCGTTCGGGAGGTTCGTCCAGGCACGCTCGAAGTCGCCCTTGAGCAGTGGTTCGAGGACGGGCACGTGCCCGGAGATGGGCAACCACGACAACCCCAGCCCCACGAACAAGATGAGCATGATGCCTAGCCAGAAGGAGGGGATCGACTGGCCGAACATCGCCATCGCCATGATGCCCCCGTCGACCGCGGTGCCGCGGTTGAGCGCCGCGATCACGCCCAGGGGGATCGCGAAGACGACCGCGATCAGCATCGCCATGACCGTCAACTCGATGGTTGCGGGGAGCCGCTCGATGACGACGTTCATGGCGGGCGTGCGGTACGTGAGCGAACGCCCGGTGTCGCCCTGGACCAGGCCGCCGAGGAACGACAGGTACTGCACGTGCAGCGGCCGGTCGAAGCCGAGCCGCTCGCGCACGAGCTGGATCTCCTCGTCGCTGGCACGGTCGCTGACGTAGAGATAGGTAGGATCGCCGCCCATGTGCAGGGTCAGGAACGTGATCAGCGTGACCGCCACGATCACGATGCCAGCCTGCACGACGCGACTTATGACGTACTGCCACATGAGGTGCTCCGCAAGATAGCTGGTGTCGGCGCGGCGGCCCGCGCTCGCCGCGCCGATGCCCGGTGCCGCCGCCGGGGGCGGCGGCACCGTCGGGGGAGAGGGGTCAGCGCAGGGTCGCCTCGGTGACGATCACCTTCTCGTCACGCCGCGCTTCCCAGTCGATGCGGGTGCTGATGCCGTAGAAGTCGGGCTGGAAGTACATCATGAGCCACGGCGCGTCGTCGTAGAAGACCTGCAGCATCTCGTCGATGATCACGCGCTGTTCGGCTTCGTCCGTGGTGGCCGCGATGCGGTCCCAACCGGAGTACCAGTCGGGGTTCGCCCAGCCGGTGTAGTTCGTACCGGCGTCGACTGCGGAGAGGTCCGCCATGTCGTACAACGCGTTCCAGGTGGCGCCGCCCGAGCCGAGCAGGAAGAGCGGACCGGCCATGTTGCCGCCGACGATCAAGGGCACGTAGACCGAGGAGAAGTCGAGCAGATCGACCTCGGTGTCGATACCGACGTCGGACAGGTACTGCCCGACAGCGAGGGCGACGTTGGCGTCGTTGAGGTAGCGGTTGTTGGGCGACTGAAGGCGGATGGTGAAGCGCACGCCGTCGGCACCGCGCGGGTAGCCGGCCTCGTCGAGCAGCTGCTCGGCACGCTCGGGATCGAAGGCGTAGGGCTCGAGGTCGGGGTGGTCGTTGGGCGGGTTCACCAGGCCGGTGGCGCGCTCGCAGTCGGTGCCGAGCAGCTGGGTGCAGATGGTCTCGACGTCGACGGC
>PXAU01000384.1 GCA_003567075.1 Trueperaceae bacterium | reverse complement strand
CTGGCAAGCGACGACGAGCCGCCCAGCAACCGCGTCGCCATCGGCACCATGCACCGCAGCAAGGGCCTCCAGTTCCGCGCCGTCGCCGTCCTCGGCGCCGAACACGGCGAGATACCCATCGCTCGCGTCCTCGACAAGCAAGCCGACGAGCCCGCCCGCCACGCCTTCCTCGAGCTCGAACGCAACCTCCTCTACGTCGCCTGCACGCGAGCGCGCGAGCGACTCCTGGTGACGGGGGTCAAGGAGCTGTCGACCTTCCTGACGCCGGGGTGAGCGGCGCCACTCACACGGCCGCCCTCTCGACCGCTCACGACTCCTAGCGTGCGCTGCTGACCAGTTGCTCATCGATGCGCCTGGTCAGTCACCGCTCGCAGCGGTTGGTGGCGCAGGACCACACGTTCGACCTGGGGTCGTTCGCCACGGGCGCCAGCGGTCGTATCCAGGAAGAGCGCGCCAGCCTCAGGTGGAGCCTAGCGGCACGTGAACGGGGTCGTGACCCGCTGCGCCGCCCCCTGCCGCTTCTCCGGACCAGGCTCTCATCCATGTCCCGGCATTCTGCCGTACATTCTCCGTAAGGAGGACGTCATGACCACCACCGAGAATCACGACGCGCGCGACGTCCGACTCGAAGCGCGCGTGCCCCCCGAACTCAAGACGATCGCCCAACGCACCGCGGCGAGGCGGGGCCTGAGCCTCAGCTCGTTCCTCTGCCAGGCCCTGTGGAACGAGATCGAACGCGCCAGCGAGCAGCACCGGGTCATCGCGCTGAGCGTGGCCGACAGCGCAGCCGTCGACGCCGTCCTGGCCGACCACGAAGCGCCGAACGAGGCGATGCGTGCGGCCGTCGCCAGCTACCGCGAGCGCTACGGCCACTGAGTGCGCCCGACCCTCCGGATCGAGCCGCTCGACGAAACGCACGATCGTTCGCGCTTCAACTGCGCGGACGACGCGATCAACGCGTACCTGCGCTCCGGGCTCGATCGGGACGTGGGAAGGTACGGATGTGTCGCGTACATGGCGACGCTCGGCGACCGCATGGTCGTCGGCTTCGACACGTTGAGTAACGCCGTGGTCGAGAAGCATCGGCTGGCGAGGGCGACCCGGGACCGGGTTCCTGGGTACCAGAGCGTACCCGCCACGCTCCTGGGCAGGATGGGCATCGACCGCTCGATCGCCGGCCGAGGATACGGCACCGACTTGGTTGTCGACGCCGCACACCGCGCCCTCGTCGCGGCTCGATCGACATCGGGTTCGAGCCTGTTGGTCGTGGACGCCAAGAGCGATGCGCTCATCGGCTTCTACGTTCGCCTCGGGTTCACGAGCCTCCCCGACCAACCGCGACGCCTCGTGTACCCGATGCACAAGATCGAGCAGCTCTTCTCGCGCCAAGCGTGACGCTCGACTCAAACACGTTGAACGCCAGCCGCCGGTCGAGTCCATGCCTATCTGCATCGGACCGCGCCAGGCCAACCGATCGCGTCGGCGATCTCCATGTCGCTGGCGCTCACCGTCGGCGGGATCGAGCTCGGGGCCGCTACTGCGGAACGCATCGGCGGGCCGCGGCCACCTGAGCATCGGCCGAGCGCCAGAACGGCCGACGCATCGACGTGACCCATTCTGCGCAAGACGGCCGCGTAGGCCCGAGACGCCCCGCGATGCCACTCCCCCGCTGCAAGGGCTTCGTGGCAACCTTCGCCAACGACGGGTCCGCGCTCGCCCGCGCATCGGCTGCCGAGGCGCAGAGGCAGTACCTGGAACACCCTGATTTCGGCCAAGAGATGCGGTTCATCCGCGCGCGCCCTCGGCGCCTGTACCGGGGATATCACCGCCTCACCAACAGCCCACTTCTAGTGCGCTACACGCGATCGCTTCTGGAGGACCGCGTCGCTGAAACACATCGGCACCGCAGAGCGGGTCGCCGACGGAGACACGTCGGCATCCGTGCAGGCCGCGCATCTCATCGGGTACACCTGGTTTCGTCTGGAGACGATCGCAGCGGGCCACGTACGGCCCGACCGAGCGTTGGCGACGATCGCAACCCAGCGAGACGGGACGATGGTGACGTCAGCGAACATCCCGCACAAGGGGCGCCTGCGTCACCGAGACCTGCGGGCCGTCGCGATTCCCCTGCACTACGCGCTCGCGCGAGCGTTGGTTGCCGCGCGGCTCGAGCTGCGTGCCTCCGAGACGCACGCGGCTGTCAAGCGTGCCGGCATGGCAGGGCTGCTCCTCGGCCGCCCACGACGGCCATCGTGGGGAGATGTGGCGTCGGCATGATGTCAACATCACGCGTCGCAAGACCCCGTACGGGCTCATCATGTTGACACAACGGTGCAGTCGGCTGGCCTCGTCAGGGCGCATTTCGGCGCGTCGGCCGCCCCCGGCTTCTCCGCCCAGCATGGTCGCATCGGCCCGTGGTTCTTCGGCGAACGGCGAAGCTCGAAGCCGGCGAATCGCCCGTCTAAGGCCGGCGGATCGCACGACGAAGCGCCTGCACCGCGCATGGCGGGGGCAGCATCGACACGGCCTCCGGCCTCGCATCAGCCGTCCTTTCCGCTGCTTCGGGAGGTTAGGAATGCGCCGGACCGCCACCATGACGAGCAAGGGTCAGGTCACCGTCCCCATCGAGGTAGGGCGCCGACTCGGGCTCCGGCAGGCCGACCGCGTCGCGCATGGCGAAGCTGTTGCGCGACGCCCGCGCCGCCGGCCCACTGGCCATCGCGGCGTACGCGAGGCGACGCCACGCCTCGGCGGGTGGCGAGCCCAAACGTCCGTTGATCGACGTCCTCGTCGGCGCTGGCTACCGACACTCAGTATTGGCTCCGCCGCAGGAGCGCTTCGCGAGGCGACACCTTGCTGAAGCGTGCCGATCACGTGCCCAAAGAGGCGTCGAGCAGCCATCAAGGTGCCCAGGTCAATGATGCTATGATGCTTCCATGCGCACCACCGTGACGCTCGACCGTGACGTCGAGGAGCTGATTCGCCGCGAGATGCACCGGCGCCGGGTGTCATTCAAGAAGGTCGTCAACGACGGCCTCCGCCTCGCCCTACGCGACCCTAGCCCGCCGCATCGCGTCGAGACGCCGTCGTTCGACCTCGGCGCGCCACGCGCGAACCTCGATCGCGCGCTCGCCCTCGCCGGGGCTCTCGAAGACGAGGAGCGCCTGCGACGCCTCGAGGGCGGCCGGTGACCATCGTCGATGCCAACGTGCTGCTCTACGCGGTCAACTCTGCGTCGCCACAGCACGCGGCGGCGAAGGCTTGGCTCGACGACACCCTGTCCGGTGACACGCGTGTCGGCCTCCCGTGGCTCTCGCTGCTGGCTTTCCTTCGCATCGCCACGCACCCATCGGTGTTCGCGCGGCCGCTCTCCGTCGACCAGGCGCTCGGCGTCGTCGACGGCTGGTGCATAGCCCCGAACGTCGTCCACCCAGAACCGGGCCACGGCTTCGCGGCGAGGCTCGCGCACACGATGACCTCGGGGTCGGCGCCTGGCAACCTCGTCAACGACGCCTACCTCGCGACTCTTGCGGTCGAGCACGGCGCCATCGTCGCCACCTTCGACCGCGACTTCGCGCGCTTCCCGGAGGTCACGACCGTCGTCCCGGGCGAACGTCTGGACGACGCACGGTGACGACGGCTACGACGGCGCCGAGGGCGTCAACGCCAGCGCGCCGGCCAGCGCCACACGCGTGCGAGACACCCGCAACCGTTTGAGGAACCGCACGGGATCACGAGGCACGGGTTTACGCCCCGACGCCATCACCATGGCCCGCGCAGCGACATCGGCCCCATGGAGGGCAGGACGGCCCAGCAGGTCACCATCACCCAGGTGCGCCGCCAACTGCCGGTCCACGTCCGCAGCCGACGAAGACGCCGTTCCGCTCCCGGCGCATACCGACCACCGACGCCTCGGTGGCCTCCTGG
>PXAU01000095.1 GCA_003567075.1 Trueperaceae bacterium | reverse complement strand
TGGCGCTCACGGGCACCACGACGGTGTCGCCGCCGAAGGCTTCGGGCACCAGCTCGACCTGCATCAGGTCGCGCATCGCCTTGTCGGGGTCGGCCTGCGGCAGGTCGATCTTGTTGATCGCCACGATGATCGGCACCTTGGCGGCCTTGGCGTGCGCGATCGCTTCGCGGGTCTGCGGCATGATGCTGTCGTCGGCCGCCACCACGATCACGGCGATGTCGGTGGCGTTGGCGCCGCGCTGCCGGATGGCGGTGAAGGCCTCGTGGCCGGGGGTGTCGAGGAAGGTGACGACGCCGCTGGGCGTCTCGGCTTGGTACGCGCCGATGTTCTGGGTGATGCCGCCGGCTTCGCGCTCCGCCACGCGGGTCTTGCGGATGTAGTCGAGCAGCGAGGTCTTGCCGTGGTCGACGTGCCCCATCACGGTCACGACCGGCGCGCGCTGCGGCAGCGATGCGGCGGCGGCCTGGGCCGCTGCGGCCTGTTCGGCGGCGCGCTGCGCGGTCTGCCCGGCGGCGTGCGCGGTCTGCTCGGCGGCCTGCGCGGTCTGCGCGACGGCCTGCGCTGCCTGCTCTGCGGCCGGTCCGGTGGCGGCGTCCACGGCGCCGTTCGCCGCGACAGCCTCGGCCGAGGCCTGGGCCGCCGCGCGCGCCTGCGCCTCCTGCGCGGCGAGCTGCCGGATGGTGTCGGCGACGTCGGCCTCGAGCGAGCTGGCGTGGCTCTTGTACTCGATCCCGATGTCGTCGAGCAGTGCCAGCATGTCCTTGGTGTCAAGGCCGAGGTCCTTGGCCAGTTGGTAGATGCGAACTTTCTCAGCCATGCGTCCCTCCGTGGCGGGAGTCGAGCGAATCCGGCGCGGCCGTAGGCCGCAGCGAGCGCAGCAGCGTGCGCACGTGCGCACTGTCGTGACGGAACGTGCGGTTGAGGGCGCGGACGGTGGGGCGCTCGTCGAGTCGCCCCAGGCAGCCGTGGCACAGCCAGGTGCCGCGTCCGCCGCCGCGCCCGTCCTGATCGACGCGCCAGCCATGCTCGTCCCGCAGCAGCCGCACCAGGTCGGCCTTGGGCAGCGAGGAGCGGCAGGCGACGCAGCGTCGTAGCGGGACGTGGCGGCGGCGGACCGTCATGCGCGCTGGCCGGGCCCTTCCTCGTCGCCGGTGGGGGCGTCCTCGGCCACGGTGTCCGCCTCCTCGTCCGCCTCCTCGTCCGCCTCCTCGTTCGCCGCCGGCTCGGTGGCCGGCTCGGTGGCGGGCTCGGTGGCGGGCTCGGTGGCGGGCTCGCTGCCCGCTTCGGCCGGCGCGTCGGCGTCCGCCTCCACCACCTCGACGGCCGCGGCAGCCTCGTCGTCGTTGCTCGGCCGCGCGCTGAAGAGCGCCTCGAAGGCCGAGCGGCGGGAGTCGCTGGTGGTGCCCGCACGCGCCGCTTCGGTGTCGGCCTGCCGTGAGGCGGCCGCCGCCATGGCGGCGTCGAGATCGCTGATCGCTTCGCTGGCCATCAGGTCGATGCGGAAGCCGGTCAGCTTGGCCGCCAAGCGCACGTTCTGCCCACCCTTGCCGATCGCCAGCGAGAGCTGGTCGCTACCGACCATCACCTTGGCCTCGCCGGCGTCGACGTCGAGTTCGATGCTCCCGACCTTGGCTGGTGAGAGGGCGTTGCGGATGAACTCGCGCGAGTTGGGGTCCCACATGATGATGTCGACCCGCTCGCGTTGCAGCTCGGCGGTCACCGATTGGATGCGACTGCCGCGGTGGCCGATGCAGGCGCCGATGGGGTCGACGTTGGTGTTGGTGCTCGTGACCGCCACCTTGGAGCGCTGCCCGGCCTCGCGCGCCACCGCCTTGATCTCGACGGTGCCGTCCGCCACCTCCGGGATCTCCTGGCGCATGAGGTAGGCCAGCAGCTCCGGCGCCGCGCGCGACACCAGGATGCTGGGCCCGCGGGTCGACAGCTCGACCTTGGCCAGGTACACCTTGAGCCGCATGCCGACCATGTAGCGCTCGCCCTGGATCTGCTCGCGCGGCGGCATGATCGCCTCGCCCTTGCCCAGGTCCACGAAGACGTTGCGCTTGTTGTCGGTGCGGGCCACCACCCCGGTCATGACGTCGCCGGCGCGGTCCTTGTACTCCTCGAAGACGTGCTCGCGTTCCTTCTCGCGCAGTTTCTGGGTGATGACCTGCTTGGTCGTCTGCACGGCGATGCGGGTGAAGGTCTCGGGGTCGACGGGGAACTCCATCTCCATCCCCACCTCGACCTCGTCGTCGAGTTCCAGCGCTTCGCTGAGCGCGATCTCCTTGTCCTCGTCCTCGATGGTCTCGACCACGCGCCGGATCACCAGCACCTCGAGCTCGCCCGACTCGGGGTCGACCTCCACCTCGATCTGTTTGCCCGGCATCACGTTGCGCTCGAAGGCCTGCTCCAGCGCCTCCTGGATGCTGTCGAGCAGCTGCTCCTTGTCGAGGTTTCGTTCGGCCGCCAGCAGGTTCAGGGCGTCCATGAAGTCCTTGTTCATCACCACTCCTATTCGGTTGTCGCGGCCGCTCCGCTCAGGCGCGGCCGCCAGCAGCGCCGTGTTCAGCGCGGGCTGTCGGGCCATTCGGCGAGGCGCGCGCGTTCGATCGCGCTGAGCGCCACCTCGCGGCGCAGGCTGCCGCCGGGCGCTTCGACCTCCAGCACCAGCTGTTCGCCATGCACCTCACGCACGCGGCCGACAAGCGTCTCGCCGGTCACGCGCACCTTCACCAGCAGGTCGCGGAAGCGCTCGAAGTGGCGCGCGGTCACGAGCGGCCGCTCGGCGCCGGGCGACTCGACCTCGAGCCGGTAGGCGTCGGCGAAGGGGTCGAGCCGGTCGAGTTCCAGCCCGAAGGTCTCCGCGGCCGTGCGCACGTCCTCGACCGAGACCACCGCCTCGTCGAGCCGGTCGATGCGCAGCAGCACCCGCCGGGGACCGCGGCCGTGCGACACGTGCAGCTCCAGCACCTCGTAGCCGAGGGGCGTGAGCACGTCGCGCGCTGCTTGGGCCAGGTCCTGCACGGCGGCCTCCGTCCGGTTCGCCGGGGGCCGCTGGCGGCCGCTCCGGCGGGCTCGCTCGTCCCTGCACGCGTCGAGGGCGGGCTCTAGGAACCCACCCTCGACCAGGGCCGAGACGTTGTCCGCCCAATAATGTAGCACGCTCGCCCGCGGCGCCGCCAGGCCTGCGCGACCGCCGACCCCGGCCTCGTACGCGCTTGCGGCCGCGCGTGCAGCATGGGTACACTCCGCGGCAGCCGCCACGCGCCGACGAGCGCCGGGCCGAGGAGCACGAATGGACGCTGGACCCTGGATGGACGACGTAACGCTGCTGACGCCCGGCCCCACGCCGATCCATCCCTGGGCCGCCGCCGCTCTGGCCTGGCCCATGCGTGGCCACATGGATCCCGACGTGTTCGCGTACAACGACGCCATCGTCGTCGACTTGAGGCGCCTCTACGGCAGCGGCGACGACGCCTTCACCTGCCTGCTCGCCGGCAGCGGCTCGCTAGCGATGGAATCGGGCATGGCCAACCTGCTGGCGCCGGGCGAACGCGTGTTGGTCGGCAGCAACGGCGTGTTCGGCGAGCGCATGGCGGAGATGGCGCGGCGTATGGGGGCCGAGGTCGAGGTGGTGCGGGCGCCGCCCGGCGAGCCGCTCGATCCCGAGGCGCTGCGGCGCGCCGCCCAGGCGCGCGCCCCGAAGGTGCTGGCCTTCGTCCACGGCGAGACCAGCACCGGGGTGCTGAACCCGCTGCCGGCGCTCACGCAGGTGGCGGCCGAGGTCGACGCGCTCGTCTCCGTCGACGGCGTCACCACCGTCGGCATGGGCCCGTTCGAGATGGCCGCGCACGGCATCGACTACGCCTACACCGGTTCGCAGAAGTGCCTCTCGGCGCCGCCCGGCCTGGCCCCGGTGGCGTACTCGC
>PXAU01000065.1 GCA_003567075.1 Trueperaceae bacterium | reverse complement strand
GCGCGCCTGAGCGGCCATGGGCTACCGTCTCCTGCGGAGCCTCATGTTCCGCCTCGAACCCGAACGCGCCCATGGGCTGGTGATGGCCGGGCTCCGCGTCTGCGACCGCCATCCCGGGCTGCTGCGCCTGCTGCACTGGACCTTCGCCCCGAGCGATCCCCGTCTACGGGTGCGCTGCTTCGGCCTCGACTTCCCCAACCCGCTGGGGTTGGGCGCCGGCTTCGACAAGCAGGCCGAGGCGCCCGCGACCTGGCCCGCGATGGGCTTCGGAACGGCTGACCTGGGTACGGTCACGGCGCTGCCGCAAGCGGGCAACCCGCGCCCCCGCTCTTTCCGCATCCCGGAGGAGCGGGCGCTCATCAACCGCATGGGCTTCAACAACGCAGGCGCCAGCGTCGTGGCCGAGCGGCTGCGCGCTGCACGGGCCCGCCCCTGGTGGCCCGAGGCGCCGCTCGGGGTCAACGTCGGCAAGAGCCGGGCCGCCGCGCTCGAGTCGGCGGTTGCGGACTACGAAGCGGCGTTCCGGGCGGTGTGGCCCGTCGCGGATTACCTGGTGTTGAACGTCAGCTCGCCCAACACGCCGGGCCTACGCTCGCTCCAGGCACCCGACCAGCTGCGACCCCTGCTCGACCTCGTCGCACGCTTGCGTGACGAGCTCGGCGGCAAACCCGTCCTGCTCAAGCTCGCCCCCGACCTGAACGAGGCCGCCCTGGATGCGCTCGTCGCCTCCGCCGAGGCCGCTGCGCTCGACGGCTTGGTCGCGACCAACACCACGGTGCGACGCGACGTGCTGCGGCACGACCCGGGCGAGGAGGGCGGCCTCTCAGGGGCACCGTTGGGACCGATCGCGCTGCAGGTGCTGCGACAGCTGCGGGCCCGGACGCGCTTGCCGCTCGTGGCGTCGGGCGGCGTCGAGAGCGCGGCCGACGTGATCGAACGGCTCGAGGCCGGCGCCAGCCTGGTCCACGTCTACACCGGCTGGATCTACCAGGGACCGTTCATGCCCCGGGTGGTGGCGCGCGGCGTGCTGCGCTGGCTGGAGCGGCAGGGCGCCGCCAGCCTGCAGCAATGGCTGGACGCGCGCGACGTGGCGCACGCGCGCGCTGCGGCGCCGGGCGAGGCCGCCGCGACGGGACCGAGCCAGGCTCAGCCGCCGCGCTGACGCCGCTGCACCAGTAGCCGCGCCTCGCTCACGCCATGACGGGCGTTGACGAGGCGCGCGAGCACGAACAGCAGGTCGGACAGACGGTTGAGGTAGCGCTGCAGCGCGGCGTTGACTTCGACGCCGTCGGAGGCGAGCCGCACCACGGTCCGCTCGGCGCGGCGCACGACGGCACGGGCTTGATGCAGCGCCGCGCTGGCAACGTGCCCGCCGGGCACGATGAACTGCCTGAGCGGCTCCAGCTCGGCGTCGTGACGATCGATCGAGCGCTCGAGCACAGCCACGTCGGCTTCGTCGATGAGCGTCAGGTGCGCGCGTTGCGCCGCCTCGGCCGGCGTGGCGAGGTCGGCGCCGACGTCGAACAGCGCGTGCTGGAGGGACGCCAGCAGCTTGTCGAGGTCAACGTCGTCGACGAACGCGCGAGCCAGGCCGATCGCGGCGTTGGCCTCGTCGACGCTGCCGTAGGCCTCGACCCGAAGGTCGTCCTTGCGCGTGCGCGTGCCGCCATAGAGCCCGGTGCTGCCGTCGTCGCCGGTCTTGGTGTAGATCTTCATGCGGCAGTCTAGCCTCACGGCGCGTGCGCGTTCGGCGCACCAGCGCACGCTTCACCCCAGCCCCACCTCCGCCGCCAGCAACTCGGCCGCCTCGCGGCCCGACAGCAGCGCAAGCGGGACGCCGCCGCCGGGATGCACGGTGCCGCCGGCGAGCGCCAGGCCGCGGACGCCGCGCAGGCGCTGGCCCGGGCGCAGCGCGCCCAGCAGACCGTGCGGCGCCGCCCCGTACAGGCGGCCGCGGTCACCGAAGCGGGCGAAGGCGGCAGGGCCGAGCCAGCGGCTCGTGACGAGCGCCGAGGCGGGCCAGTCGAAGCCGCGCCGCGCCAGGGTGGCCATGACGGCCTCGCGGCCCTCGCGCTCGCGCGCTTCGCGCGCCACCGCGTCGTCGCCCTGGCGCGGCAAGGCCGGGGCGTTGGCCATCACGAAGCGGTTCTCGCCACCCTCGGGCGCATCCGCCGGATCGCTGTGGACGGTGACGTTCAGGTACAGGGTCGGGTCGTGCGGATGCCGGCCGGCGGCGATCGCGTCGAACTCCTCGCCGTAGCGCTCGGGAAACACGATGGTGTGGTGCGCCAGGCGCTGATCGCGCTGCCCCAGACCGGCCAGGAGCACCAGCCCGGACAGGCTCGGCGGCCGCGGACGTGGCCGACGCCCTAACCAGCCCAGCACCCGGTCGCGATCCACCGCCGCCACGACCGCGTCGCAAGGCAGCACACCAGCGTCGGTGACGACCTCGCGCACGGCGCCGCCGCGCTGCGCCAGGCGCTCGACGGTCGTCTCCAGGCGCACCTCCACCCCGAAGCGCGCCAGCGCCGCCTCGAGCCCGCGCACCAGCGCGTACATGCCGCCCACAGGATGATGCACGCCCAGCCCCAACTCGGCCCAGGCCACGTTGTGGAGCACAGCCGGCGCACGGCGCGGGTCGGCGCCCACGTAGGTGGCGAAGCGCAGGAAGAAGGGTCGCAGGAGCGGGCTGTCGGCGCCCAGGGCGCGCAGCAGCGCGGGCAACGAACGGCCCGGGGCAGCCGCCAGCCCGTGGCGCAGGCCGTAGGCCGCCAGCTGGGGCAGGCCGGGCGGAGGGCCATGCACGAAGACCGGCGCGGCCGCCTCGTACAACTCTCTCGCCTTGCGAAGCGCGCGCAGGTACGCCTCGGCCTCATCGGCAGCCAGCCCCGCCAGCGTCGGCTCGAGCTCGCGGTAGACGTCCCAGACGCGGCCGTCAGGGTACACGTAGCGACACAGCGGCGCCGCGGGACGGAACGCCACCGGGCACTCCAGACCCACCTCAGCGAAGGTCTCCCGCACCACATGGGGCAGGGTGAGCACGCTGGGCCCGGTGTCGAAACGGAAGCCTGCCTCGCGCCACTCGCCCGCCTTGCCACCGAGGCGCGCTTCGCGCTCGATCAGCGTGACGCGCGCCCCAGACGCCGCCAAGCGCAGCGCTGCCGCCAGCCCGGCGACGCCGCCGCCGAGGACCGCCACGCGCGGCCGCGCACCGTCCGATCCGTGGGCACGCGCGGCGCTCATGCGTAGCGCCGCCCGCGCCACTCGTACCCGCCACGCCAACGCAGCGCGCGCATCACCACCGGCCCGAGCGCCAACGGTCCCAAGGGCTGCAGCAGCGCCTCGAGCGCCGGCCTCCCGGCGACGGCGTTGGTGAGAGCGCGCAGACCGACGCCGGCGACGGCCACCGGCAGCCAGCGCGGCTCGAGCAGCGCCAGCGGCCAGGCGGCGCTGTACGTCAGCAGGTTGAGCAACCACACCGCCAGCAGCGCCGCCGGCGAGCCGGCGGCCGCCAGGACGTTCTTGCCGAACCCGTCGACGGCGGCGCGGTAGCCCGCGTACATGCGCGTGCTCACCAGCTCGCGGCCGAGGGTGAGGACGACGCGCCCGCCCTGGCGCTTCAACCGTTGCGCCGAGCGCACGTCCTCGAGCACCTCGGCGCGCACAGCGGCGTGGCCGCCGAAGCGCTCGTAGGCCTCGCGGCTCCAGGCCATCAGCTGACCGTTGGCGCCGGTGGCGCTGGGCGGCCACCGCAGCCGCGCGAGCGGTGCCGGCAGCGTCGTCAAGAGCAGCATGTCGACCAGCGGTACCAGCAGCCGCTCGCCCAGCGTCAGGCAGCGCTGGCGCGGCCAGCAGGTGAGCAGGTCGGCGCCTTCCCGGGCGATCCCGGCGCGCACCGCCGCCAGCGCCCCTGGCGACCAGGCCACGTCGGCGTCGGTGAAGACGAGCAGCTCGCCGCGTGCTGCCTGCGCCAGCTGCGCGCAGGCCCAGTTCTTGCCCGACCAGCCCGCTGGCAACGCTGCCCCATGCAACACCCGCAGACGCGGCTCGGCTGCCGCAAGATCCTCGAGGTAGGCGCCGGTGCCGTCGCTGGAACCGTCGTCGAGCACCACCACCTCGAGGGCGTCCTGCGCCAGCCACGAGGGCAGCGTGCTCGGCAGCGTCGCTCGCTCGTTCCGGGCGGGGACCAGCAGCGAGGCGCTCGGCAGCCGCTCCGGGCCGGCGCGGCCGACGCGAGCCAGGCTGGGGAAGGCGACGGCGTTCACGAGCGCGACCAGCCAGCCCACGCCGACGAGCGCGGCGGCGGCCCACCAGGCCAGGTCCAGCGCCACCCCGACGAGGTGCGCGCTCACGCGCCCCACCACCTGCGCCAGCGCGCCACGCGCTCCTGGCTGGAGCGACGGCCGCCGTAGAGCAGCGCGTAGCCCGGTACGGGCGCCTCGGCGTCGGTCGCGTCGACGAGATCGCGGTCGAGCGCCTCGATCAGCGCCGCGACCGCGCGGCGCTGCGCATCGGGCCCCGCGCCGGCGGGCAGCGCCGGACCGCGCCGCAGGTACACCTCGGGGTACTGCTGGCCCCGCATCACCACGCGCCAGGCCATCGGCTGGACCGGCACGCCCGCCATGCGGGCGATCGCGTCGGCGCCGGGCGCGAACGGCCCGAGCTCGTGAGCGGGGCCCAAGCGGCCCTCGGGGAAAACGAACAGCCAGGCGCCCGCAGTCGCTCGGCGCACGGCGGCGCGCAGGTCGCCAACGCCCACCGCCCCGACCCGGCGGAAGAACGGGTAGCGCTCGAGCGTCGCGTCGTCGACGAGCACGGCGAACGGCCGCTGCGCGCGCGCGGCGACGAGCCAGGCCAGATAGCCGTCCCACCAGCTGTGATGGTTCACGACCACGACCGCGCCACCCGCCGCTGACGCCGCGGGCTCACGACCCCATATGCCGGCCAGGTCACGTCGCAACGCCCGCCGCACGGCATGCGGCAGGTACCAGGCGATGCCTTGCTCGACGCGCGCCAGTGCCCGTGCGCGCCACCATGCGGGGCCGTACGGGCGGGCGCTACTCATCCGGGCGGCGACGCCTGGCGCGGCGACGCCTTGCGCGGTGACGCCTGGCGCGGTGGCAACCAGCGCCACGTCGACGCCACCGCCAGCATCGCCAGCACCGACACCAGGGCAGCCCATGGGAGCCCGAAGACCACCAGGCCGACGCCCACCAAGAACGCCTGGGTCAGGAACACGAAGCGCAAGTCGATCGACTGGTCATCGGCCAGGCGCGGCTCGACGCGGAGCAGCAGCGCCACCAGCACGATGCCGGCCAGCCACCAGCCGAGGAAGTTCGTGAGCGGTACGCCGTAGTACGCGGCGTCAGCGGCGAAGACCCAGAAGCCCTGGTCGACCATGAGCGGGTCGAGACCCAGGTCCCACGCCACCAGCGCCAACGGCGCCACCGCCAGGGCGCGGCCGCGCGGCGCGACGGCGATCGCGATCATGGCGAAGGCCCACCACCCCAGCGGCACCAGCAGCGGCACACCCAGCACCGACGGCCCCGGGGCGGTGTAGGTGTAGCGGCCGAAGGGCACGCCCGTGGTCTCGCCCAACCACTCGATCAGCACGCCGAAGGTGAACGCCAGCACGAACAGCGCCAGCGCCACGCGGCCATAGCGAAACCAGGCGTAGGCCAGGATCGCCAGCGCCAGCAGCCCCGTGGAGACGTAGGCGAAGGCGGCGAAGAAGTCCGGTGCGAGCGGCGTGGGGATCATCGACAGCGCCCACAGCAGCAGCAGCGGCCGCCACGGGGCGCGGCGGGCGGCGTCGACCAGCCGCAGCAGCCGCGCCATCGAGGCGGGATGCAGCGCCAGCACCAGGCCGAAGACGATCAGCATGTTGGTCACGAGGAAGAAGAGGGCTTCCTCGAACGGCAGACCGAGCGGCCGCCAGCCGATCGTGTACTCGGGGCTGATCCACCAGATCGACCAACCGATGGCGAGGCGGTCGGCGACCCACAGGTAGAGCGTCGGTAGCGTCACGCCGGCCGCCACCAGGCGCCAACGCCGCAGCAGGAGGTCGCCGCCGAAGCCCCACTGCAACGCGAGGACGGGGAGCGCCCAGGCGGTGATCAGGCCGAAGTAGGTGCCGGCGTCGGTGGTCATGGCCAACACGCCGCCGGCGGCGCCACCGAGGAGCAGCAGCGCCCCGACCGTGCGCACCCGCCTGCCGGCCGCGCCTGGGTCGACATGGTCCTGCCGTCCCATGACGCGTGCCAACGCGAACAGCGCCAGGCCGGTGCCGAGCGTCTGGATCACGAAGAAGGCGTACTCCTCGATAGGGACGTAGCCGATGGTGGCCAGCACGCGACCGGGCGGGTACCCCCACACCTCGCGGTAGACGAGGTAGTTGTCCCAGGGCGTGGTGTAGACGAACGCGATCAGCACGTGCGCGGCCAGCGCCCACCAGGCGAAGCGGTCGCCGCGGCCCATGTCGCCCGCAAGGCGGCGCCCGAGGCGCGGCGCACGCCAGGCGGCGTAGCCGAGCAGGGCCAGCCACGGGAGCGTGAAGGTCAGGTGGAACTGGGCGTAGGTCATCTCGCTCGACCACGCCAGGCTGCCCGCCAGCGCCAGGATGATGGGCACGGCCCAGCTCCACGGCGGCAGCGTCGGGCCGCTCTCGCGCGGCGCCACCCCCGCGCTGCTTGGGGCGCTCACGCGCGCGCCCCAGGCAGCCGCAGCCCGAAGAGCGGCCGCGAGCTCAGGTCGCGAAGGAGGACGCGCGCCGCGTTGCGGCCCGAGGCGCCCATGATGCCGCCACCAGGGTGCGTGCTGGCACCGGTGAGGTACAGGCCGCGCAGCGGCGCGCGGTAGCTGGAGGCGCCGAGGAACGGCCTCAGCGTGAACATCTGATCGAGCGTCATCTCGAGATGCATGACGTTGCCACGGTAGAGCCCTAACTCGCGCTCGAGCCAGAGCGGGTGCTGGAACAGCGAGCCCACCACCGACGCCTTCGTGCCGGGCGCGTAGGGTTCGAACGCGTCGAGGATCGACGCCGCCACCTCGTCGGCGATCTCGTCCCAGCTTCGACGCGGCGCCAGCTGGTAGGGGTAGTACTGGGCCCACAACCACAGCACTTCGCCGCCGGGCGGGGCCAGCGTGTCGTCGACGGCCGAGAACGTCATCGCCACGATCGGCGGGTCCTGCGCCGGGCGCCCAGCCAGGTAGTCACCGTACGCGGCCGTGACCTGGGCGCGGTCGCGCGCCACCAGTTGCAGCGCCACCCGCGCTTCGTCGCCGGGATGGGCGGCGTAGCGCACCGGTCGCTCCAGGGCGAGGCGCAGCACGGCGCCGAAGCCGTTGCCGACGCGCAGTCGACGCGCCGCGGGGGGCCGATGCGCTTCCGGCAGCAGCCTGGTGAAGGTCTCGAGCGCGTGCGCGCCGCTCAGCACAGCGCGAGCGCGGTAAGTCTGCCCCGCCACCCGCACGCCGGTGGCGCGCTCGCCCTCGACCGTGATCGCCTCGACGGGGGCGCCCGCGTGCACCTCACCGCCGTGGGCGCGCACGTGCTGCGCCAACGCCTGCGTGAGCATGCCCGACCCGCCGCGTGGCCTAGCCATGCCGCCCTCGTGGTACAGCGGGTGCCAGAGCAGGAAGGGCGAGGTCATCGGCTCGCTCGGCGGCGGCCCCGATTGGGCCGCCATCCACACCAGCGGGGCCTTGACCTTCTCCTCGCGGAAGTACTGGTCGACGAGTTCGCCGTACGGCGCGAGGATGCTGGGCAGCGCGCGACGCCAGTCCTTCGCCATCTTCCCGAACATAGCGGTCCGTCCCAACGTGAGCGGGTCGGGCGTCTGCAAGAAGAGGTCGCGCACGGTCCGCGCGAACGGACGCCAGTCGGCCAGGAAGCGGGCGTAGGCCTCGCCCTCGCCCGGGAACTTCGCCTCCAGTTCGGCCACCGTGCGCTCCTCGGAGCGATGGATGAAGAGGTGGTCGCCGTCCGGGTAGGGCGCGAAGAAGAGCGGGTCGCACTCGAGGTACTCCAGCCCGAAGCGCGATAGGCCAAGCTCTTCGACCACCGGCGTGAGCCGGATCAGGATGTGCGCCGATCCGCCCAGGTCGAAGCGATAACCGGGCACCTGCTCGACCGTGCTGACCGCGCCGCCGATGACGTCGCGGCGCTCGAACACGCCCACGCGGTAGCCGGCTTGCGCCAGGTACGCGCTCGCGATCAAGGCGTTGTGCCCGGCTCCTACGGTGATGACGTCGTAATCAGGCACCTTGCTCCCTCGCTTCGCGACCCGCCGCGGCCTGCCCGCCGAAGGCAGCGCCGATCACGGCGGGCGGGATGAGCGCCAGGCGCTCCACCGGACGCAGGTGGGCACGCTGGGTCAGGTTGTCGTAGCGATTCTGCCGCAGCTTGCGCAGGATCGCCTCGTAGTTGAGCGCCGCTACGGCGACCGCGCTCGCCGCCACACCGTAGAGCCGCGGGATGCCGCGCCAGCCTTCGCGGTACAGCGCATGCGCTCGGCCGGCCAACGCCTCCAGTAACGCCACGTAGCCGGGCGTGACCACGCCGCGGCGCAAATCGTCGAGATCGACGCCGTGCTTCGCGCGCGCCTCGGCAGGCAGGTAGCAGCGGCCCCGCCGCAGATCCTCGCCCACGTCACGCAGCACGTTCGTGAGCTGCATGGCCTGCCCTAGTGCCAGGGCCTGATCGAGGGTGGTCTGGCCACCGCGGTAGCCGAGGATGGGTGCGACCAACCAACCGACCACGCCGGCGACACGCCGGCAGTAGAGCATCAACTCCTCGTCGGTCTGGAAATCGGGCTCGGACAGGTCGGTCTCGAGGCCGAGATGGAGTTCCTCGAACGCCGCGAGCGGCACGTCGTAACGTGAGAGCACCCAGGCCAGGCCGACTTCGATGGCCGCATCGAGCCGCGGGGTGCCGGCGTACGAGCGCTCGACGCTCTCCCACCAGGCGCTCAGCCGCGCGCGGCCGTCCTGGTCGTCGCCGGTCTCGTCGACCGCGTCGTCGCCCGTCCGACAGACGGCGTAGATCACGCTGACCGCACGGCGCTCGTCCCCGCGCAGAAGACGCGATCCCAGGTAGAAGGTGCTGGAGTGGTGCCGGGTGATGTGCGTGCAGGCGGTCACGGCCTCGTCGACGGTCATGCTGCCCCTCTCAGGTCCCCGGAGCCCTCACCGTTCCACACGTTCGCGCCACACGATGGTGAGCCCGGGCACGATATCAGGACCCGCCACTAGTCGTCGGCAGAGGCACGCGTTCGCGGCTGCGCTCGCGCCCTCCGCCCGCCGCCCCGCCGAAGCGCGCCTCGACGTACTCGTCGAGCATGCGGTTGAACTCGCTCACGATGGCGTCCCCCTGCAGCGTCGTGACGAACGCACCGTCGCGGTACACCGGCGCCTTGGGCGACTCGCCCGTCCCCGGCAAGGAGATGCCGATGTCGGCGTGCTTCGACTCCCCGGGACCGTTCACGATGCAGCCCATCACCGCGACCTTGAGATCCTCGACCCCCGGGTAGCGTTCCTTCCACTGCGGCATCTGGGCCTTGAGGTAGGCCTGGATGTCGCGCGCCATCTCCTGGAAGAGCGTGCTGGTGGTGCGGCCGCAGCCGGGGCAGGCGGTCACGCTGGGCGCGAAACGGCGCAGATCGAGCGCCTGCAGGACCTCTTGCGCGATCTCCACCTCGCGCTCGCGCGGTGCGCCCGGATCGGGCGTGAGCGACACGCGGATGGTGTCGCCGATGCCCTCGGCCAGCAGCACCGCCAGACCGGCCGTCGACGACACCGCGCCCTTGATGCCCATGCCGGCCTCGGTGAGGCCCAGGTGGAGCGGGTAGTCGCAGCGCACGGCCAGGCGCCGGTAGACGTCCCATAAGTCACGCGCGTTGCTGACCTTGGCCGAGAGGATGATGTGGCCGTGGGGCAGGCCCAGCCGTTCGGCCAGCTCGGCCGAGTCGAGCGCGGAGCGCAGCATCGCCTCGATCATCACCTCGCGCGCCGGCAGCGGCTCGGCGCGGCGGCCGTTCTCGTCCATGAGCGAGGTGAGCAGCGCCTGGTCGAGCGAGCCCCAGTTGACACCGATGCGCACCGGCCGGTCGAAGGCCATGGCGACCTCGATCATGGTGGCGAAGTTGGTGTCGTGGTGCTTGCCGGCCCCGACGTTGCCGGGGTTGATGCGGTACTTGGCCAGCGCGGCGGCGGCATCGGGGTACTCGCGCAGCAGGATGTGCCCGTTGTAGTGGAAGTCGCCCACCAGCGGCGCCGTGACGCCAAGGTCGTCGAGGCGGGCGCGGATCTCGGGTACCGCCTTGGCGGCGCCGGCGTCGTTGACCGTGATGCGCACGATCTCGCTGCCCGCCCGCGCCAGCGTGGCGACCTGCTCGACGGTGCCGGCCACGTCACGAGTGTCGGTGTTGGTCATCGATTGCACCACGATCGGGTGGTCGCCGCCGACCGGGACGTGCCCGACGTAGGCGGTGACGGTGCTGCGGCGCTGGTAGGAGACCTGCATGACGTCAGTCTAGTGCGCGTCGGCACGATGTGGGTGTGGTCACGCACCCAGCTCCTGCGCCGCGCATCACCCCGCCGGCTCGTCGCGTAGCGCCAACAGCGGCGCCAGCTCCGGCCACAAGGCCGCGCTGCACGACACCGCCTCGCCGCCGTGGATGGTCTCGCGCCCGTCCCAGGCGCCGAAGCGACCGCCGGCCTCGCGCAGCAGCACCGGGAAGGGCCCGCAATCCCAGGCGTGCATGACGGGGTCGAGCATCGCGTCGAGCCGACCGCTCGCCACCAGCGCGTGCCCGTAGGCGTCCGACCAGCCCGGCCGGTACGCGGCGGCCGCCTGGAGCCGCTGCCAGGCCTGTGCGCGCCCGTGCTGCGCGAACGCCGCAGCGTCGGTGAAGCCGACGAAGGCCTCGGCCAGCGACGGGTTGGTGCGCACCAGCGCGGGCCGACCGTTCCAACGCGTGCCGTGGCCGCTGGCGGCGGCCAGCGTCTCGTTGAGCGCCGGGAAGTGGGCCACACCGACCTCCACCCGACCGTCGACCTCGAGCCCGATCAGCACCGCGTAGAGCGGCACGCCGCGGACGAACGACTTGGTGCCGTCGATGGGATCGAGGTACCACTGGTGGCTGGCCCCGGGTCGACTCGCACCGTACTCCTCGCCGACGATGCCGTGCTGCGGGAAGGCCGCCTCGAGCAGCTCACGGAGCACGGCCTCGGTCTCGCGATCGGCGATCGTGACGGGGCTCGCGTCGGCCTTCGCCTCGACCGCCAGTGGCGTCTGGAAGTGCGCCAGGGTGCGACGTCCGGCCACGAAGGCGGCCTCCAGCGCGACGTCGAGGTAGCGGGCGAGTTCGCTCACGGGAGCGAGCCTACCAGGCGCCGGCGCCAGCGGCGCGTGCGAAGAGGGGCACGAGGCGGCCTCGGCAGGCGGCCGTGCGCGGCCGGGCGTCACCCCGAGGCGCGAGGCGGCGCTGCTAGCATGGGCGCACCATGACCATGACCCGCACGCGGCTGGAAGCGGCCGAACGCAGTGTACTCGCCCCCTACGCGGCCTTCGCGGATGGCAGCCGCGGACGCGTCCACGAGGAAGCCGAGAGCGCCTACCGCACGGCCTTCCAGCGCGATCGCGACCGCGTCATCCATACCAGCGCCTTCCGCCGGCTCGAATACAAGACGCAGGTCTTCGTCAACTACGAGGGCGACTACTACCGCACGCGCCTCACGCATACGCTCGAGGTGGTGCAGGTGGCCCGCTCGATCGCGCGGGCGCTCGGCGTGAACGAGGACCTCACCGAGACGATCGCCTTGGCCCACGACCTCGGCCACCCGCCCTTCGGCCACGCAGGCGAGCGCACGCTCCACCGCCTCGCCGCCACGATCGGCGGCTTCGACCACAACCAGCAGAGCCTGCGCATCGTCACCGAGATCGAGCGGCGCTACCCAGCCTTCCCCGGCCTCAACCTCAGCTGGGAGACGCTGGAAGGCATCATGAAGCACGAGACCGAGTACGACCTGCCCGACCCCAGCTGGGAGCCCGACCGCCGGCCGGGCCTCGAAGCCCAGGTCGTGAACGTCGCCGACGAGATCGCCTACAACGCCCACGACCTCGACGACGGCCTGCGTTCCGGGCACCTGGACGTGCGCGACGTGGCCAGGGTCCCGCTCGTCGGCGAGATCTTCGAAGAACTCGGCATCGATCCGCTGCGCTTCGGCAAGCCCGAGCGCTACGCGCTGGTGCGGGAACTGTTGGGGCGCATCATCGACGAGGTGATCGAGCACACCGACGCGCGCCTCCGAACCGCCGGCGTGCGCACCGTCGACGACGTGCGCCGGCACCCCACCACGCTGGTGGGGCCGGGCGAGGCCCTGGCGGCCCAGCTGGCCGAGTTCAAACGCTTCCTCTACCAGCGCCTCTACTTCCATCATCGGCTCATCCGCATGACCCGCAAGGCCGACCACATCCTGGAGCGCATCTTCACGGCCTACTGCACGACGCCCGAGATGCTGGCGCCGGAGGTGCGCGCGCAGGGCGAGACGCTGGGGTTGGAGCGGGCGGTGGTGGACTACTTGGCCGGGATGACCGACCGCTTCGCCATCGACGAGTGGAAACGCTTGTTCGACCCCACCACCCTGACCTGAGGTCAGCAACGCCGGCGGCAACGGGGTCCGACGCTCGCGAGGCACCCTTCGACGCCGCCGACGGCGATCGGTCCGGAGGTTCAGTCGTTGCGGCGAGCGACCGCGAACAAGCGGTCGTCCACCGGGTCGCGGAACCAGGCCGCGTCGATGCCGCCGCGCAGCACCCGCACCACCGCCCAAGGGCTGGTGAGCGCAGCGGTGGTGACGGCGTCGGGCGCTGGCTCGACGAAGCGCAGGTCGACGAACAGGTCGCCGCCATCGAGCGACACGTTCTGCACCTCGACGCGGTATCCGCCGCTGGGACGCTCGCCCATCATCACGACGAGGAGCGTCTCGCGCGCGAAGTCCGCGCGCGGCAACGGCGGCACGTTCAGGCTGGCGCCGTGTAGCTGGTTCCAGAGCGAACGCAGTTCGGCCTCGTCGCGCACGAGACGGAAGCTGGGACGCGCAATCCCGACGGCCTGCTGGCCGCTGGCAACGACCTCCCACTGCAGCGTCCGCGGCGCCGGCCGGAAGGCGCTCTCGTCAGTCGGCAGGCCGCGCTGCACGTGCAGCGCCGTGGATCGGTACTCGGCCAAGCCGTCGATGCTGCGGCGCGGTACGTCGTCACCGCTCAGCACGGCCACCACCAACGAGTCGCCCAGGCGCTCGAGGTAATCGGCGATGACGTCGGCCTCGGCCACGGTCAGCTCGCCCAGACCCCGCAGCCGCGCGCTGCGCGGTCGCGGCGTGACGCGCTGCTCGAGCCGCGCCTGATCGTCCTCGCCGAGCACGAACCAGAGGTTGCCGTCGAAGTAGAGGAGCGCGCGCGTGGCGGCCTCGGTGCGCACCATGACGTCGGTGGTGAGCGGGATCCGGCGCACGTCCGCTGGCGCCTGCCGCGGCTCGGCAGGGGCTTGCAAGAACGGCCGCCCGTCGACCCACAGCGCCCCCGTGACGGCGAGCGGCGCCCGCCGAGCGCTCGGGTCGGCGGGACCAAACGTCACCTCCTCACCCTCCAGTCGGAAGCTGCGGGGCTCGCCGTACACGTACGTGAAGCGCTCGTCGAGCACGCCCGTGATGGTGACGTCGTGCAGTTGCGGCGGCGCATCGGGCTCGCACGCGGCCATGAACAACAGCGCGGCCAGAGCAGCTACGGGGACGAGACGACGCATCGAGCCTCCTCAGCCGCTGACGGTACCATCCGCCGCCTGAGGGCGATGAGCGGGCCGCAGCCGAAGCGCCCGACTCGAGCGAGTCGCCGCTACCGGGACGACGCGAGGCGCTGATAGACTCGCGACGTGGCGAGTCCTCGTGTCCTGGTCGTGTCGGCCTCGATCGGCAGTGGGCACGTGGCAGCCGGCCGCGCGCTCGAAGCCGCGCTGATCGCGGCTGGCGCCGAGACCCCCCACGTCGATCTGCTCGACTACACGACCGTCCCGTTCCGCCGGCTCTACCGGCAGGCGTACTTCGACCTGGTCCGCACCGCCCCCGACCTGGTCGATTGGTTGGGCAAGCGCCTCGATCGCCGCCCCGCCGAGCTGCAGACCCGTCAAGCCCGGCTGCGCGCGCGCCTGACGCGCCTGCTCAGCTACCACCTGCCCCGCCAGATCGCGCGCGTACGCCCGACGCTGCTGGTGCACACGCACTTCCTGGGGCCCGAGATCCTGTCGGCACAGCGCCGTGCGCTGGCCACGCCGCAGGTGCAGGTGATCACCGACTACTTCGCCCACGCCCTGTGGATGGGAGCCAGCATCCGCCGTTACTACGTCGGCGCCGAGGAGATGGCCGTTCACCTGCGGGCATCGGGCGTGGCGGCGGAGCGGGTGCGCGTCACCGGCATCCCGATCGACGCCCGCTTCGAGCGGCTCCCGAGCAAGCCCGAGGCGCGCAGGCAGCTCGACTTGGGGCCCGAGCGTGACGTGCTGCTGTTCATGGCCGGCGGCATGGAGCCGCACACCGTGAAGGCGCTGCTCGAACAGCTGCTCTCGCTCCGGTGGCCGCTCCAGGTGGTGGTCGTGTGCGGCCGCTCACCCGAACTGGTGACGCTGCTCAAGCCGTTGGTGGCGGAGGCTGGCCCGCGGCTGGTGCGGGTGCGCCTGCTTGGGTTCACCGATGAGGTCCCGACCTACATGGCCGCCGCCGACCTGATGGCCGGCAAACCCGGCGGCCTGACCTCGAGCGAGGCCCTGGCGGCCGGGCTCCCGATGGCGATCGTGCAACCGTACCCGTTGCAGGAGGAGGCGAACGCCAGCTACCTGCTCGAGGCCGGCGCCGGCATGCGCATCGAGCCGCTCACGGTCTTCAGCCACAAGCTCCAGCGGTTCTTCGCGGACGACGCCCGCCGCACGACCCTGGCCGCCGCAGCCGCCAACCTCGGCCGGCCATCGGCCGCGCGCGACATCGTTGCCGACCTGCGCTCGTTGGGGCTGCTGTGATGCGCGACGTTGGCAGGGCACGATCGCTTGGAGCGTGGTCGCTGCGCTCGGCCCTGGTCATCGTCGTGAGCTGCGCGCTGGTGGCGCTCGGCACGGGCCACGCCAGTGCGATCCTCGGCGCCACGGCCCGTCCGGGGTCGTACGACGTGATCGTGGTGGGATCCGAGCCCGAGGCGATCGCCGCCGCGGTGGCCGCGGGCGAGTCGGGCGCGCGCACGCTGCTCATCAGCGAGGACGAGCGCCTGGGCGGGCTCTTCGTGCTAGGCGCGATGAACGTCCTGGACGTGCGCATGCGACCGACGCCCTACCAGCGAGGCCTGTTCGAGCGCTGGTGGCACCTGGTCGGCCGCGGGCACGCCTTCGACGTGGCCCGCGCCGAACACGCCTTCGAGGACCTGCTGGACGCCGCCGGCGTCGACGTGCGCTTGGGCGCACCGCCGCTGGCACCGCTGCTGCAGGCGGGCGCGGTGGTGGGCGTGGTGCCATGGCGTGAAGCGCCGATCAACGCCGCGCAGGTGGTCGACGGTACGGCCGACGCCGACCTGGCCGCCATGGCAGGTGCGCGCAGCACCATCGGCTTCGCCGCGCTCGGCTGGCCGGCCCGCATGGCCGACACGCTGGTCTTCCGCATCGACGGGGTCGATTGGGCCGCGCTCGAGCGCGGCGCCCGGGCCCGCGGCCGACACTACGCCTACGTGGACGACCGCGTGGCCTACGGCGCCTTCGGCGGGTACCCGGCAGCCTACGTGCCGCAGGTTCCAGGCCTGCGCCTGCGCGGTCTCAACCTGGGTCGGCAGGACGACGGCAGCGTGCTGGTGAACGCCTTGCTCGTCTACGGCGTCGATCCGTTCGACCCCGGCAGCCGCGCCGAGGCGCATGCCCGCGCCGCGGCAGAAGTGCCGGCGGTGGTGTCGTACCTGGCGCAGGCACTCCCTGGCTTCGAGCGCGCCCGGCCCGGCGGCGTGGCCGAAGCGCTGTACGTGCGCCAGACGCGCCATCTGCTAGCGCACTGCGTCCTGAGCATCGACGACGTGCTCGACGCGGTCGTCACCACGCTGGACGTGGCCGCCGGCGGCTACCCGCTCGACGTCCAGAGCGTCCATCCCAGCGACAACGGCTTCGTCTTCGGGAGCCCGAGCATCTACGGCGCTCGGCTGTGCATGACGGTCCCGAAAGGCGTCGACGGCCTGTGGGTGGTGGGCCGCTCGGCCGGCTTCGACCCGATCGCGCACAGCAGCGCCCGCGTGGTCCCGTTCGGCATGAGCCTCGCCGAGGCGGTCGGCGTGGCGGCCGCCATGGCGGCGGCACTGGGCATCGCCCCGGCCGAGCTCGCCCACGATCCCGCGCTCGTGCGTGACCTGCGCGAGTCGCTCGGCTCGCGCGGCGCCTTCCTTCCCCCCGTGCAGGCGCGACGCCCGGCCGGGCCCTACAGCCACCCGCACTACCACGACTACCGGGCGATGCTGCGTTGGGCCATGGCGGTCGG
>PXAU01000251.1 GCA_003567075.1 Trueperaceae bacterium | reverse complement strand
TCGGTGCCCGCCAGCACCCCCGCCACGAACACCTCGGGATGGTCGCGCAGGGCCAACGTCGGGTCGAGCAGTCTCGGTGCGCACAGGTAGGTGTTGCGATGCATGACGCCGTAGCGCACGATCTCGGCCTCCTCCAACCCGGGGATGCACCGCACCAGCGCCTTCTGGTCACCCCAGGTGAGGCCGGTCTGGAAGCCGACCAGGCTCCACATGCGCCCGGCGACGTCCTCCTGCCGCAACTGCGCCACGGCGTGGAAGCGCTCGCCGGTCTCGGGATGCTCGAGGCCGACGGGCTTGAGCGGCCCGAAGCGCGGCGTGTCGATGCCGCGTCGCGCGAGCTCCTCGATCGGGATGCACCCCTCGAAGAACGCCAGCCGTTCCCAGTCGTGCGGCACGTGCTTGCGGGCGTTCGCGAGGGCCTCGATGAAGCGCTCGTACTGCTCGCGCGTGAAGGGCAGGTTCAGGTAGTCCGCCGCTTGGCCGTAGCGCCCCTTGCGGTAGGCGACGCCGTGGTCGATCGTCTCGCCGTCGATGACCGGAGCGGCGGCATCGTAGAAGCCGAGGAAGTCCTCCCCCACCCGCGCGCGCAGCGACGACGCCAAGGCGTCGCTGGTGAGCGGGCCCGAGGCGATCACGCTCACGCCGGCGGGCACCTCGCGCACCTCCTCGGTGTGCACGCGCACGAGCGGATGCGAGCGGAGCGTGTCCGTGACGAGCCCGCTGAAGCGCTCGCGGTCGACGGCCAGCGCGCCGCCGGCGGGGACGCGGGTAGCGGCGGCGGCCGACATCACCAAGCCGCCGGCCGCGAGCATCTCGGCTTGCAGCAAGCCCTTGGCGTTGTTGCGCGCCTCGCCACCGAAGCTGTTGCTGCACACGAGCTCGGCGAAGCGGTCGGTGTGGTGCGCGGGGGTGGTCGCGACCGGCCGCTGCTCGAACAGGTCGACCGCCACCCCCATCCGGGCGGCGGCGAGGGCGGCGTCGGAGCCAGCCATGCCAGCGCCGATCACGCTGAGTCTGGGCCGCGTGAGGGTCGTCATGGACGGAGTCTAGCAGCGCCTCGGCGCCGCTCAGGTCAGCGCGGGACGCGCCGCTCGGACGATCTCAGAAGCGGTTGCGCCTTGCGGGCCGGAGCTGCGCGCCGAGCCAGCCGGTCACGCCGATCAACACGAACGCCGCCCCGATCCCGGCCGGTACCACGTGCGCCCATAGCACCGTCTCGGCGGCGACCTGCCCCAGCTGCGCAAGCGTGAGGCGCACGGTGTCGACCAGGACGGTGAAGACGCCCTCGACCGCCGGGCTGGACGGCCAGGCCTCGAGCGGCACCAGTTCACGCCAGAACCAGGCCGCAACCAGGCCCGGACCGGCCCCCAGCAGCCACGCCAGGCCCGGCCAGCTGACGCGGCCGAAGCCGTCGGCCGTGAGCACCACGATCAGCGTCAGCAGCACCGCTCCAACGCCGAGCACCCAACTCCAGCTGCGGGCCTGCCGGTGGGCGACGCGGTCGACCGCGTCGAGCACCGCCGAAGCCCGCGCCGCGCGCTCGCGCACGCCCGACTCCGGCAGCGCCGCCAGCACCGCTTCGCTCCCGCCCAGCGCCGCGCGCTGGGCCAGCGCGTCCAGCACCCGGTCGCGCCGCTCGGCCGTGTCGAGTCGGCCGAGGTCGTCCGGGTCGACCAGGCCTGCCCACGGGTCGCTGGCCGGCGTGCCGCCCGCCAGGACGGCGCGGGCGTCGGCCAGGCGCGTCTCGACCTCGCTGGCTCGGCTCGCCACGAACGCCTCCAGCGCGGCGTGCAGATCGGTCCGCGCCGGGCCATCCAAGGCCGAGCGCAAGGCCGCGTTCACGTTGGTGTTCGTCACGAGGTCGAGCGCCGCGGCGGCGCCCTCGTCGGCCACGACAAGCGCCAGCTCGGCCACCACGAGCTCGCCGATCTCGCGCGCGCTGCGGCCCTGCAGCGCCAACGGCGGCACGGTGACGAACACGCCCACCAGCGGCTGCACCGGCTGCCCCGGGTTCTGCTGGGCCTGTTGCGGCCAGTTCGCGACGCGGGTGCCGTCGCCCACACCGACATCGAACAACGGGCCCTGGAGTGCGCCCGCCAGCAGCGGCCGCAACACCGCCTCGTCGACCCCCTCGAGCACCGCACGCCAGGCGGGGTCCTCGATGCTGGCCCAGGTGGCAGGGCCGCCGTCGGCGAGGAAGCGCTCAACCAGCACGCCGGCGACCCGCGACACGGCAGCCGCGCTGTCGAAGGTGGGGATCTCGCTGGCATCGGCCTCCGCCGGCACGCCCGGCAACAGCGCCAGCGGCGCGCCGGCCTCGTAGCCGGTCGTGCTGGGCGCCAAACGCGGCACGATGTCGGTGGGGCCGACGGCAAGCGTCAGCAACTCGCGGGCGACCGGTTCGACGCTGACCGGGGCGGTCAACCGGGCGAGGCTCGAGGCGGCCGCGCCGAGCGCCACCACCGCGATCAGGAGCAGCGTCGCCAGCCAGCGCACGTCGTGCTGCCAAGCCGGCCGTCGTTCGTTGCTGCGCATCCGGACCTCCCTCCCGCCACGGCGGGGATCCCGGCGACGGGTCGTCCACTGTACCGCGGTGATGGGCGACTCGCGCCACCGACCGGGCGAGCGCACCTCGGTAGCATGCCGCCATGACGTCGACCCCGCGCGTGACGCTCGTGCCGCTCGCGGCCGGCCTCCACCTCCGCTGGCCCCGCTACAACGCCGCCGTGCTGGAGGCGTTGTTGCGAGGTGCCTCGCCCGACGCCGTCGCGCTCGAACCGCTGCCTCCCGCCTTCGACACGGACCCGAGCTGGCAGGACCATGACGAGCTGCTGCTGCCCTGGGTGGCGGTGCCGTGGGCGCGCCGCGCGGGCGTGCCCGTCACCGGCGTGCACGAGCCGTCGCCCGAGCCCGGCGCCGCGAGCGAGACCGAGCGCTACCTGCGCTCGTACGCGGCGGCCGGCGCCGTCTTCGACCAGCTGTACGCGCTCGAGCGCCCGCTGGGCGAACTCCTCGGCGCCGCCCTCACGTTGCCGCGCGTGTTGACCGAGGTGGTCGCCGTGCTCGAGGTCACGCGGCGCATCCGGCTCGAGGCCTTCGGTGACGGTCCCGCCACCGAGTGGGAGGAGGCGCGTGCCGCCGTCGCCGCTCGGCGCGTGCTCGAGCTGCCGGCCGAACGCCCGCTGGTGCTGGTGTCGCTCGACCGCTACGTCGCGCTCCGCGAGACGCTCCGTGCGGCTGGCGCCGAGATCGTGGTCGCGGACGAGCCACCGCCGGACGACGCCGCCCGCGAACGGGCCCTGCTCGACCTGGCCTGGCGCGGCGACGGCGCCGACCCGGGCGCGCTGTTGGCGCAACTGCGACGACTCGGGCACGCCGAAGCCCGCTACCACGCCGCCGGGCTGCTGCTCGCCCACGACCACCCGGCCGAAGCCCTCGACGAGCTGGAGGGAGCGCTCCGGCTCGACTTCGCCGAGCCGTGGTTCCTGCCCGGATCGCTGCTGGCACGTCTGGGGCAGCTGCGCGACCTGGCCGGCCGCCGTGACGAGGCGCGCAAAGCCTACCGCGGGGTGCTGGCGCTCGGCTGGGCACCCAGCGAGGCGCGCGCCGCGGCGCGCGACGGGCTCGAGCGACCCTTCACCTTGGAGCCGCCGGGCGCGTGAGCGACGCCGCGACCCGAGGCGGACCGAGACGCTACCGCAAGGGTGATCCGCTCACCCACGCCGTCGGCGAGTGGCCCGTCCTGGAGGCCCTGCGGCACCGACCCACGGCGCTGCTGGCCGTGCTCCTCGACACCTCCTTGCCGGCGGAGCGCCGCTCGCGCCTGCAGCGTGCGGCCGCCGTGGCGGGGGTGCCGTGCCGCGAGGACCCGCGCACGGTGCGGGCCCTGCGTCACCGCAGCGACGCCCGCGCGGTGGCGCTGGTGCGCACCGAGAGCGACG
>PXAU01000295.1 GCA_003567075.1 Trueperaceae bacterium | reverse complement strand
CGGCCCGCGCGGCACCCCCGACGCCGCGCACCGTCCTCGCGGCGCCGTCGCGGCGCCGCAGGCTCGAGGTCGACCAGCTGAGCGGCGAGCACGTGCTCGAGCTCGAGGTCGACGCCGGCAGTGTGCGCTTCGATGCGATCGACCTCACCGTCACGAGCACCAACCGGACGCGCTACGCGCACCGCGGCGACGACCCGAGCACGGCCCGTGTCGAGGCCTGGGACGAGGTGCGCTTCGAGCGCGAGGGTTGGGACGTCCGCATCCGCACCCACACCGCGCTCAGCGCAGACGAGCGCCACTTCCACACGCATGCGCGCCTCGAGGCCTTCGAGGGTGAGCGTCGCGTGTTCGACCGCACCAGCGAGCGGAGCATCCCGCGCGACCACGCCTGAGACGCTCCGCCGTCACCACGCCAGGGCCGCGAGGCCCGCGACCTGCGCCCCCGACCGGGGGCGCGCATGAGGAGGCATCCGATGAACGACCGACACGACAGCCACACCCGCCGAGCACCGTCGCGGCGCTCCCTGTTGCCGCTCGTCCTGGCGCTGGGAGCGCTCCTGATCAGCGCCTCCGCGCTGGCCGTGAGCGACGAGACGCTCAGCGTCCGGGCGCGCAACGGCGTCGACATCGACACCATGGACCCGGCCTTCTACCGCGGCAACGAGGAGTTCAACCTCGACCTCTCGCTCTACAGCAAGCTCATGCGCTTCGCTCCGGGCAGCACCGAACTGGTGCTCGACGCGGCCGAGTCGCTCGAGCTGAGCGACGACGGCACGGTGGTGACGTTCCGGCTGCGCGAGGGGATCCAGTTCCATCACGGCTACGGCGAGATGACAGCGGAGGACGTGAAGTTCTCGTTCGAGCGCATCGCGGACCCCGACAACGATTCGCCCTACGCTGGCGAGTGGAGCGCGCTGGTCGAGGTCGAGGTGATCGATCGCTATAGCGGCCGCATCGTCCTCGACGACGTGTACGCGCCGCTCCTGAGCTCCTCGATCCCGTTCACCACCGGCAGCATCGTCAGCAAGGCCGCCTTCGAGGACCTCGGTGACCAGTTCGCCACGCGCCCCGTCGGCTCGGGCCCGTACTACTGGGCCGATTGGCAGCCCAACCAGCGCATCGTGCTCGAGCGCTTCGACGACTACTACGGCGAGGCGCCCTACTTCAAGACGATCGAGGTGCTTCCGATCATCGACACGCTGATCGCGGAGTTCTCCTTCGACGTCGGCGAGCTCACCAGCACCGAGGTGTCGCTCGATTCGGTCGAGCGCTACCAAGCCGACGACGACGTGGTCGTCAACGTGCTCGACACGCTCCGTTACCATTGGATCGGCTTCAACGTGCAGGCCGCACCCTTCGACGACGTCCGCGTCCGTCAGGCGGTGCGCCTCGCCGTCGACGTCGACGAGATCATCACCGGCGCCTACAACGACGTCCCCAACCGGGCCAACACCATGCTCGCGCCCGACATCCTGGGGCACTGGGCCGACGCGCCCGAGTACCAGCCCGACCTCGAGCGCGCCCAGGCGTTGCTGGCCGAGGCCGGCTACGAGGGTGGCTTCCGCACGACGCTCATCACCGATGACAACCCGGTGCACCAGCAGGCCGCCGCGATCGTGCAGCAGCAGCTGCGGCGCGTCGGCATCGAGGCCGACATCAGCATCGTGCAGAGCATGTACGACGACATCGGCCAGGGTGGCGCCGAGGGCATGCACTACGCCTCCTTCTCGGCCGTGCTCGATCCGGGCTACTGGTTCGAGTGGTTCTCTTGCGACCAGATCGGCCGCTGGAACTACTGGCACTGGTGCAACCCCGAGTACGACGCGCTCAAGGACGAGGCCGCGCGCACCGCGGCGCCCGACGAGCGCGCTGCGCGCTACGTGCGCATGCAGCAGCTCATCGACGAGGACGCGCCCGCCATCTGGGTCACCAACGGCGCCAGCATCTACGTCCATCGTGCCGAAGAGGTCGTGCCGTCGTTCGTGGCGATGTACGCCCAGTACCTGTACTGGACGGGCCCGCAGGAGTGAGGTTCGAGACCGGCGCGCCGCCTGCTTCGAGGCGCGCGGCGCGCCGGCGAGCGGTCGACACCCCGCCCACCGCGCTCGCGCGTGGGCGACCTGAGGAGCGAGGCACAGCGTGATCGTCTACACCGTGCGCCGGCTGCTGACCGCCGGCCTCACCGTGATCGGCGCCGTGACGCTGCTGTTCGTGATCATCCGGCTGATCCCCGGCGACCCGGCCGTGGTGATGCTCGGTCCGCGCGCGAGCGACAGCATGATCGCCTCCATGCGCGAGCGCATGATGCTCGACGAGCCGGTCCTGGTCCAGCTAGCGGCCTTCCTGGGCAACGTGCTCCGCGGCGACCTCGGGCGCGACGTGCTCAACGAGCTACCCATCCTGGGGATGGTGCTCGACGTGCTGCCCTTCACGATCGTGCTCGCGTTCGGCAGCATCGTGCTGGCCGTGCTGCTCGGCGTGCCCTTGGGCGCGCTGGCGGCCGCCTACCGCAACTCCTGGTGGGATCGCGTCACCGCCTTCGTCTCCGTCGCGTTCATCACCGTGCCGCCGTTCGTGGCAGGGCTGCTGCTCCTGCTGCTGTTCGCCGTGGAGCTGCGCTGGCTGCCCGTGAGCGGCGGCGGCGTGCGTGGCGACGTGCTCTCGCAGCTGCGCCACCTGATCCTGCCCGTGACCGCGCTCGCGCTGACGTGGGTGGGCTACATCGCGCGGCTCATCCGCTCCTCCGTGCTGGAGGAGATCGGCAAGGACCACGTCCGCACGGCCCGCAGCAAGGGCCTGGCGCCGGGCCGGGTGCTGTTCAAGCACGTGCTGCGCGGCGCGCTCATCCCGACCATCGCCGTGCTCGGTGTCGGTTTCGGCAACCTGCTCGGCGGCGCGGTGCTGATCGAGATCATCTTCAACCGGCCCGGGCTCGGCTTCCTGATCCTCAACGCCATCGAGTCGCGCAACTACCCGGTGGTGCAGGGCGGCTTGGTGGTGGCAGTGTTCCTCTACACCCTCGCCAACGTGATCGCCGACCTCTCCTACGGCTTCGTCGACCCGCGCATCCGGGAGGCCTGAGATGGACGCGAGCATCGCTCCAGCCGAGGGCGCGGTCCCGCGTTGGCGCCGACTGGCGCTCGTGCGGCTGCTGCGCGACCCGACCGGAGCCGTGGGCACCCTGTTCGTCGCGGCGATCCTCGTCCTGGCCGTGTTCGCCCCGTTGCTGACCCCGTACGCGCCCGAGGACATCGACGTCCGCAACCGGCTCGCGCCACCCAGCGCGGAGCACTGGATGGGCACGGATCAACTCGGCCGCGACGTGTTCACGCGGCTCGTGTACGGGACGCGCATCGCGCTCGCGGTGGCGTTGCCGGCGGTGCTCGCCGGCGCCGTCGTGGGGATGCTGCTGGGCCTGGTTGCGGGCTACGTCGGCGGCTGGGTGGAGACCGGCCTGATCTGGCTCTTCGACGTGGTGCGCTCGTTCCCGGCGCTGCTGTTCGCCATCGCGATCATCGCCCTCACGGGTCCGAGCCTGTTCATGGTGGTGTTCATCATGGCGCTCACGCGCTTCCCCTCCTACGGGCGGCTCATCCGGGCGCAGACGCTCAAGATCCGCGAGGAGGAGTACGTGGCCGCGTCGAAGGCGCTGGGCTGCTCCGCGCCGCGGGTGATGCTGCGCCACATCCTCCCCAACGCCGTGGCGCCGCTCTTCATCCAGGCCGCCATGGACGTGCCGGTGGTGATCACCTTCGAGGCCGGGCTCAGCTTCCTCGGCCTGGGCGTCCCGCCGCCCACGCCCTCCTGGGGCAGCATCCTGCGCGAGGGGTACACCTACGTGCGTGCCACGCCCTGGATGATCCTGTTCGGCAGCGGCTTCCTCGTGATCGCGACGCTCGGGTTCACGTTCTTCGCCGAAGGGCTGCGGGACCTGTTCGACGT
>PXAU01000046.1 GCA_003567075.1 Trueperaceae bacterium | reverse complement strand
GCGGGGTTCGAGCGTGAACCGCGGCTCGTCCTGGCCGCGCCGCGGTTGCTACCGCCCCGACGGCCCGATCCTGCGCTGCGCCTGGTGGACGTTGCTGGCGACGCGGCGTGGTGCGAGGCGGTGCGGTTGCAGGCGACGACGGTCGAGCCGGGCCGCCGCGTCGCCTACGAGGGCCTGTTGCGTGCGGTCATGCGCCTGAACCGGCGCGCCGTCGAGGCGGGACACGGCGTCTGGTGGGGCGCGTACGCGGGGGACACCATGGTCGGCACCCTGGGCCTGTTCCGGGTGGACGAGCTGGCGCGCTATCAGGCGGTTGTCACGCATCCCGACTGGCGCGGCCGCGGCGTCGCCTCCACGCTCCTGCACCATGCCGCCGAGGCGGCGCGGACGGCGTGGGGGAGTGAGCTCGTGCTGCTCGAGGCCGAGGCCGACGGCAGCGCAGTGTCGATCTACCGTCGCTTGGGCCTCGACCCGATCGAACGCCGCGTCGGGTTGGGACACCGTCGTTGACGCCCCAGCAGCACAGGCTGCGCAACAGCGCGCGGCCCGCGTGATCGCCGAATCGGCGGCGGGCGTGGTCGTTCCCCCAGCGGCGGGCGCCGCAGCTGCCGTCACGCAAGGCCGGCTGGCTACACTACGAGCATGAAACTGCGCCTGCCGCTCTCCGAACGCGCGCGCCGCGAGCACCTGATCCGGGTCGGCATGGCGACCGAGTCGATCGCGACGCTCGAGGTGCCGCTGCGCGACATGACGCCCGAGCAGCGCGCCCGGATCGTGGCGATCGTCCGCTTGAGCGACACCGAGCCCTTCGCGCTGGTCCGTCGCGCGTTCGGCTTCGAGCTCGACTTCGTGGCCGACCAGGTGCCCATCTCGGTCGATGAGTGGTTGGCGCTCGGCGCCGCCTTCGAGGCCCGCGTCGAAGAGGCGCGCTCGGCCGCCGAGGCGCACCTGCGTCGCTTCATCGCCGCGATGCGCCGGCGCCTGGGTGAACCCGAGGAGGCCGCCGAGGGCAGCGCCGACGACGGCGCCGAGGCGGCGCCAGCGCGCGACGCAGAACGCTGGAGCTTCGAGATCGAGGCCATGGAGCGCGACGGCATCCCGGTGGTCTGGCGCGGCGTCGCCGGATACGAGGAGGCCATGGCCCTGCGCGACGAGGTTCGCACGCTTGACCAGGACCATTACGGCCGCGGCGCCTGAGGACAGCGCCCGCTGACGGAGCGCCGCACCCACCGGCTCGCAGCAAGCGGCTCGCAGCAAGCGGCTCGCACGGAGCGGCTCGCACCGAGCGGCTCGCACGGAGCGGCGGAGCCCCGCACACGCCGGCGCAAGGAGCGTCCGAGAGGACGGGTGTCGCGTCGCGCAGGCTCATCCCGCTCTATTCAAACACTCATCGTAACCTAGACACACATTGTACGGAGCGGGGGTGTGTATGGTCATCGGGTCGGCGGACGAGCCACTCTCGACGAGCGCACTCATGCGCCACCCGGCTCGACCCCGCCCGCGAACCGCCCGGCGCTTCAGCGTCGGAGCCATTCAGGAGGAACGCCATGATCGTACGTAGCCTTTCCGCCCTCGCCCTTACCCTCGGACTCGTGATCGGCGTTGCCAACGCCGCGGGTCACGAAACCCCCGACACGGTCGTCGACATCGCCACCAGCAACGACGATTTCAGCATCCTGGTTGCGGCCGTCCTCGAAGCCGACCTCGCCGGCGTCCTCTCCGGCGAAGGTCCGTTCACCGTCTTCGCGCCCACCAACGACGCCTTCGCCGCCGCCCTCGAAGCGCTCGAGATCAGCGCCGAGGAGCTGCTCGCCAGCCCCGACCTGGGCGCCATCCTGACGTACCACGTGGTGGCCGGTAACCTGCTTGCGGCCGACGTCATCGCCGCCGTCGAGGCGGGGGGCGGCACCGCCATGGTCGAAACCGTTCAGGGCTCCTCGATCACGGTCGAGATCGTCGACGGCAACGTCGTCATCGACGGCACCGCCACCGTGATCATGACCGACCTCGTCGCCGGCAACGGTGTGGTGCACGTGATCGACGCCGTCATCCTGCCCCCGGCCGACAGCGACTACTAGGCCTCACAGCTTCGTCCAGCCGAATCTACCTCCCTGTTCAGCGGGCGCGACCTCAAGGTCGCGCCCGCTGTTCCTCGTGGTGCCTCGGCCGCTAGCGGCCGAGGCACGTTTCGGCGGCACGTGCGGCCAGCCCCGAGCCCCAAGGGCCGCCGGTCGGTCTGGCTCGCGGGAGCCTCGGTCAACGGCCCAAGACCCGCAGGCGGGACACCTCCAGGGGCGGTAGCATCGCGCCGTGCAGCCTCTCGCCACCGCCTTGGGCGCGGTCGTCCCGACCTTCCTGCTGATCGGCATAGGCGCCCTGGCCGATCGGCTCCTTCCCGATCTGCGCCTGGACCCCCTCACCCGTCTGTCCGTGTACGTCCTCACGCCAGCCCTGGTGTTCGAAGTGCTCGCCACCACCGATCTCGCCTTCGATCAGGCCTCACGCTTGACCCTTGCCTACCTGCTCTACCTGGTCCTGACCGGGCTCCTGGCGCTCGCCGCAGGGCATGGGTTCGGCGGATTGGGGACACGGACGCTGATCGCCTGCAGCCTCTTCGGCAACACCGGCAACATGGGTCTGCCTGTCACCCTGTTCGCCTACGGTGCGGCGGGCTTGGAGCGCGCCGTGGTGATCATGGTCGTCTCCACGGTGATGATGTTCGCGTTCGGCCCGCCGCTGCTCGCACCGAGTGGACATGGCTGGGGCGCTCGTCTGCGTCAGGCGTTGCTGCTGCCACCGATCTGGGCCGCGCTGTTGGGGGTCGGCGCCAACGTCGCTGGGGTCGGTGCACCGCTCGTGGTCGAGCGCTCGGTGGGCCTGCTGGGGGCCGCTGCGATCCCCATCATGCTGCTCTCGCTCGGCATCCAGGTGCGACGCAGCTGGGTATGGAGCATCTCGGGGAGCGCGGTAAGGGCCACGGCGGTGCGGTTGGTGGGCGGGCCGTTCCTGGCGGCCCTGGCAGCCGTGGCGCTGGCGCTTCCCTCGCTGGACCGCAACGTGCTGGTCCTGAGCGCCACGATGCCGGTCGCGGTGACGATGTTCGTCGTCGCGGCCGAGGTTCGGGGCGACTACCCGAGCGTGGCCCGCACGGTGGTCGTCATGACCGTGGTCTCGGTCATCGCGATCACGGTCGCGCTGGCCATCCTGCCACCCGCGTGAGGCGCTGGCCCGAACCGAGGTGCTTCGTCTGAGCAGCGACGGCAGGCGTGGCGCCGCACGGTCAGTCGCCGCACGGTCAGTCGCCGCGCCGCCGGTCGCGCGGCGCTCGCCCGGTCAGGCTCACGTGCGGCTCATCGATCTCCCAGCCGGTCTCGCGCTCGACGTAATCGCGCAGGAATCGGCCCAGCGGTTGACCCTCGATGGTCGGTGGCGTGACGTCGCGGACCTCGCCCGTCTCGGGGCAGATGACGTGGTAGTGCTCCGTCGGGTTGGAGTCGTAGAGCGCCTCGCCGTTCGCGCCGCTGAACTCGCGCACGAGACCGGCCTGGGCGAGCACGCTTAGGTTCAGGTACACGGTCGAGAGGCTGAGGTCCTCGCCGCGCTGCTTGAGTGCCAGGTAGAGGCTCTCCGCGCTCACGTGGCGGTCCTGTTCCGAGAGATACCCGAGGATCACGCGTCGCGGACGGCTGTAGCGCAGACCACGAGTCCGCAACACCTCACGCACTTCGGTCTGCCCCCAGGGCCGCGCGGGTTGTCGGTTCTCCGATCGCACCATCGTCCGCCTCTCGGGCCGCGCCTTTGCTTGGCCGACCTTCGTCGCGGAGTTTATCATCATCGGAACGGTTCCGAAGTTTGTTGGCGACGCGGCGCCAGCCAGGCGAGCGAGCGCAGTGTCGCCCGCTGGCCTACCCCGAGGTACGAACCGCCAGAAGCGTCCCGCCGCACGTCTTCGTCGCGCGTCGTCGTCGCGC
>PXAU01000367.1 GCA_003567075.1 Trueperaceae bacterium | reverse complement strand
CTGGCGATGCTCACGAGCAGCACCGCCTTGTGGGCCTTGACCGTGCAGGTGACCTTCCTGCCTGTGCATCTCGAGCTGATGGCCGTGCCGGCTACGGCGATCGGCGCGCTGCTGTCGCTGCGGGCGCTGACGGCGGTGCTCATCCGCCCCTGGATGCCGCGCATGGTGGCGGTCCTGGGGGGACGCGAGCGCACGGTGGTGCTGACGTTGCTGGCGATGTCGCCTGGCGAACGCGGGGCGGCGCTCGGGGTGCGGTTGAGCGGCAACCGTTTCGCCCAGCTGACGGCGCCGGTGGCGTTGGCCGTGGTGGCCGAGCGCGCGGGTCTGCCGTGGTTCTTCGCGCTGCACGGGGCGCTGGTGCTGGCTGCGGCGCTGGTCCTGCATGCGCTGGTGCGGCGCCGGCCGGGGTAGCTGCGCGAGGCCGCGGGGCGGCTTCCGGGTGGTGGCGCTTCAGCGAGCGAGGGCATCGGCGCGCGCAGCTGAGGTGGCGGCGATCTTGTCGGGTTCTGCAGGGCAGATGACGGCGTCGACACCGTGCGACGTCAGGGCGGTCCACGTCTGAAATGCCGCACACGAGCGCTCGGGTCGCGCGACTGGTCAGGCGACGCTCAAGGGCTTGATCCGCTCGACCTCGCTTCCGATTGCCGAGGCCGCCTGCCAGAGATCAACCGCTCTCTGCGCGTTCAGCCAGAACTCAGGTGCGTTGCCGAACAGGCGCGCGAGCCGAAGCGCCATCTCCGGCGTAACCGAACGGCGCTCGCGGAGGAGCTCGTTCACGGTCTGGCGCGAGACGCCCAGTGCCTTGGCAACACCTGCGATCGTGAGCCCGTAGTCCGGTAGGAAGTCTTCTCGAAGCATCTCCCCTGGGTGAATCGGGCGAACGTCCTTGGGTGTGTTCGCAATGCTCATCCCGCACCTCCTCTCAGTGATCGTCGGTCACTTCGACGTCAAACGCATCACCATCGACGAACCGGAAGCAGATGCGCCATTGGTCATTGATGGCGATGGCATACTGCCCCTTCCGGTCCCCCGTGCGTCCGTGGAGTCGGTTGCCTGGAGGAACCCGAAGGTCATCGAGGCGCGTTGCCAAGTCGATGTACTCGAGCTTTCGCCATGCGCGCCGTACGATGTCTGGCGGCAGCCGCCTGGAACGACCTGTCGCGAACAACGCCTCCGTGTGCCTGTCCGCGAACGTCTTGACCACACGTCAAGTGTAACGAGTCACGTGACACGTGACACATGTCAATCAGGCGCCAGGTCGCCGCCTTCGTCCTCGCTATGCAGCCAGCGGATGCCACCCGGCCAGCCCGCGCCCGCCATCGACAGGATGGAGCGCCCGTAATCGTTGATGCCGCTGACGGTGTAGTCGTACCGCTCACGCTCCCACACGGCGTAGTTGGCGATGCCCGCGGCCGAGAACTGGTCGCGCGTGCTGTAGGGGGCCCCCGTCGCCTGCCCGTGGCGGTCGATCAGGTCAGGATGGTGCATGAGGTGCCAGACGGACGCGGGCCGCCCGTCGGCGGCGGTGTAGATGACCCCGGTGGTGGCGTCCAGCGCCCCCCAGTGCCCGGCGCGGTGGGCCTCGACGATGACGTGGCCTTTGTACGCGCGCTGGAGATCGAAGAGGAACGCGAGGCGACAGGGGAGACCCGCCACCTGGGTCAGCACGCACGCCACTCTGGCCACGTCCGTGCACCAGTCCGACCGCCGCTGGGCGATGGCCTCCTCCGTTCCCCCGAGGCGCATCCGCCCCGGGTCGTGCTCGGCGCCGTCGCCCAACCCGCTGGTGAACCTGACGATGGCCGCCACCTGCGCGTCTGGGTCGTCCTGGCGGGAGCACACCGAGCGCAGGATCGCCTCGAGCTCGGGCCTCGACCCCTGGCGGTAGCGGACGTCCAGGGGCGTGAACGAGGCGTAGAGGTGCTCGGCCGTGGCGTCGCACAGGCGAATCATGCTGGAGGTCAGCACGCGGTCGACGCTGCCGCGGGCGTGGGCATCGCGTTCGAGCATGGTCTGGTACGCCCGGCCGAACGCAGCCGGTCCTGTGCGGGTGCGCATCATTCCATCGTCGCAGGTTGGTGACCAACCTGCGCTGCACGTGCAAGCGCGTTGTCCGACGAAGGCGGCATGGTGCGCGGGGTGCGCAGGCAGCGAGGCTCGCCAGCAACGGCGCTTCGGCCTCGTCTCGCAGTCGTCAACGGCGGCCGTCAATCGCGCAAGCTACGAGTGTCGACCGGATGGCCGGGTTAGCGCTCACGCGACTCCCGAACCGCGTCACGGATGGTCGAGGTCGCGGCTCTCGTGCTCACTCCAGGCACGTCGAACGGTGACCTGAAAGCCCTGCGCTTCGCGCGGAGCGAAGACGTGCCGCCGTCCCCACGCCTGATCACTACCTCTTCTCGCTGCGCCAAGGCAAGCACTGTCGACAGGGTCTGCCGGGCCTCCGAGCAGGTGCATGCCTTCATCACGTACACACCAGCAACGTGATCCCGATTCCTGCTGCCACCCGCTTCATACAACGATCGTCGGTCAGCGATGGGCACGACAGCGCCCGCGCACATTGCACGATACACGCGCCATAGGCGCATACGCCTTGCTGCAGCGAGCCGAATACGTCCGTGGACACCAACCGAAGTGGGATGCGTCCGGCCTACTTCTCGGCCTCCAGGGCCTCAAACTCGTTCAGTTGGCCTCGCTCGACCATCGAAGACAGTGCGTCCGGCGAACTCGCCTCGGCTTGCCGAAACCGAGCGCAAACGCGCCGGAGAACGTTGGCCATGAGCCGCGCTTGACGGCGACCGGCCGGAGCGGCAGCGAAGGGAGGAAGCGGTCAAGCGTCGGTCCCGATCGCCGCTGTTACGTGCTCTTCGCCTTCTTGGGAAATCTATCCGGGTGCTCAATGATCTCTTCGGTCAGATCAACGTCGATGTCTGGCCAATAGAAATGGCCTGGGGAAGGCTCTTCGACGTTCAGGATCGCCTTCACGGGTTGATTCTCGAACCACGGAAACTCCTCATACGGCATGAACATTTCCTTGTCACGGGCCAGTATCCAGACGCCATGGCTCGAGATGTTCGTGACCTCAACCAGAGAAGTGGTGTCGCCAAGCGCTGATGAATTCATCGTAGTGCACATCGATGAGGGATTCGATCTCCTTCAGTTGTCCCCGAGTTTACCGGTGATTCTTCGCGAGCTGGATTTCCGGCTCGAGCCAGAACTTCGCCTCCCCGTCTCCGGAGATCACGTGGACATGCTCGCGGGACTCCTCTCGGGAGAAGAAGAAGAAGCGATAGCCCTTCTCCCTGAGTATTGTTGGGCTCATCGACGTGCTCCATGGCGCACAACAGAGCTTCCCCTGATCCACGGACGACCCACGGCTTCCAGATGGGCCGCATGACCTCCCAGCGCCCGACTCGAGGCGATGCGTGTCCGGAACGCAACGCTCGTCGCCTTGAATCTCATGGCAGCAGCATACATGGGCCCGCCGAACCCTCCGTCGGCGGGGATGGGGTCAATCGTCACGCGTACCTGCGCCATGGCTCTCCTCGAGGTGCGCGCGTAGGAGGAGATCCGGTCGAGAGGCGTCGGCGTTGTCACAAGGCGCGGTGGGCTGTTGATCCGGGTATGCCTCGCGGCGCGCCCATTACGGACAGGGCGGCGCGGGTTCGCTCGCGAGCGACGGCCCCAGAAGCCCCGCGATCGCCCGCTCCGCGTCCTCTCGCGGCAACGCTTCGAGCAGCGTCGCCAGGCTCTCGAGCGCGTGGCGCGCGAGCAGCGCGGCGCGCAGGGTGGGGGAGGCGTAGGGATCGCCCCGGCGACCGACGCGGGCGCGGCCGCGGTCGTCGAGCAGATCGAGCTCGCCCATCACCCGCTCGAGGCGCTCGGCCAGCGCGCCGTCCCAGGGCCAGGGGCGACCGCGCTTGCGCAGCACGAAGGCGCGGCGCGCGTCGCTGACGCGCGGGTAGGCGGCGG
>PXAU01000143.1 GCA_003567075.1 Trueperaceae bacterium | reverse complement strand
TGTTCTTCGGCAACAAGCGCTTCGGCCTCTCCTCCAACCTCCGCCACGCGTGCGCAGCGCTGCCAAGCAAGAACCCCTTCTTCCAGTACGACTGGCGTCGCGAGGGCGGCTGGAACCTGCTCGTGTTCCTCGGCATCGCCCTCGGCGGCTTCGTCGGCGGGGTGCTGCTGGCCAACCCGGCCCCGCTCGAGGTGGCCGAGCCCACCGCGACCGCGCTCGCCCAGGCGGGCCTCACGGTCGACGGCGCGTTCGCTCCGGCCGCGCTCTTCTCCTGGTCGGCACTGTTCACGCTGCCGGGCTTCGTGGCCATGGTCGTCGGCGGCTTCCTGATCGGTTTCGGCGCCCGCTGGGCCGGTGGCTGCACGTCGGGCCACGGCATCATGGGCCTGTCCGAACTGCAGTGGCCGTCGCTCCTGGCCGTGGCCGGCTTCTTCATCGGCGGCGTGCTGGCCACCCACCTCCTGCTGCCGATCCTGCTGGGGCTCTGATCGATGATGACGACTGCCACCACCACCACGCGCGAGCGCAACGACAGCGCCGCAGCGCCCATCACCTTCGGCGCCCGCTTCCTCTTCATCGGCATGTACTTCGGCTTCGTGCTGGTCAAGGCCGAGGTGCTCTCCTGGTACCGCATCCAGGAGATGTTCCGCCTCCACTCGTTCCACATGTACGGCACCATCGGCGTGGCCGTGCTGGTCGGCATGCTCACCGTCTGGCTGGTGAAGCGTTACCAGCTCAAGGCGGTCAACGGCGAGGCGATTCGCTTCACGCCCAAGGACCGCAGCTGGGCGCGCTACCTGTTCGGCGGCAGCCTCTTCGGCCTCGGCTGGGCGCTCACCGGCGCCTGCCCCGGCCCCATCGCCGCCCTGATCGGTGCCGGCCTGACCGGCTTCACCGTGGTCCTGCTGGCGGCCGTGCTCGGCACCTGGGCCTACGCTCAGCTGCGTACCAAGCTGCCGCACTGACGAAAGGAACCACGCCTGCGCGACACGCGGGCGCGGATCATCGTGTACGATGTCCGGGTTTGACGCGGACGGGCCTGGGGGTACGCCTCGGTGTCGGCAGTTCGCCGAGAAGAGGAAACGTCCATGTCCTTCGACGACTTCGCGCTCCACCAGCGCGTCGCAGCCGGTGTACGCGCCGCCGGCTACCACCACCCCACGCCCATCCAGCTGCAAGCGATGCCGGCCGTTCTCGCTGGCCGCGACGTGCTCGGCCTGGCGCAGACCGGCACCGGCAAGACTGCCGCCTTCGCGCTCCCCATCCTGCAGCGGCTCATGACGGGTCCACGCAACCGCACACGCGCGCTCGTGGTCGCCCCCACGAGAGAACTGGCGCAGCAGATCCACGACAGCTTCCGCACGCTGGGGCAGGCCACCGGCGTGCGCTCGGCGACCGTCTACGGCGGCGTCGGCATGCAACCGCAGATCCAGGCGCTCAGGCGCGGCACCGAGGTGATCGTCGCCTGCCCGGGCCGTCTGCTCGACCTCATGGGGCAAGGCCACGGCGATTTCCGCTACCTCGAGGTGCTGGTGCTCGACGAGGCCGACCACATGTTCGACATGGGCTTCCTGCCCGACATCCGCCGACTGCTGGCCGCGCTGCCGCGCGAACGCCAGTCACTGCTGTTCTCGGCCACCATGCCGCATGACGTGCGGCACCTGGTCGACGAGACGCTGCGCGAGCCGCTGGTGGTCTCGGTCGACCCGCCGCCGGCCGCGCGCACCGTCGACCACTGGCTCTACCCCGTGCCGGCCCACCTGAAGACCGACCTGCTGGCGGCGCTCCTGCGACACTGGGACGCCCGCAGGGTGCTGGTGTTCACGCGCACGAAGCACCGAGCCAAGCGCCTGGCCGAACAGCTCGAACGGCGCGGCTTCTTCAGCGCCAACATCCAAGGCAACCTCTCCCAGACGAAGCGCCAGCAGGCGCTCGACGGCTTCCGCCAGGGTGAGATTCACGTCCTGGTGGCCACCGACATCGCCGCCCGCGGCATCGACGTGAGCCTCGTCTCGCACGTGGTCAACTTCGACGTCCCCGATACCGAGGAAGCCTACACGCACCGCATCGGCCGTACAGGTCGGGCCGAACACGAGGGCGATGCGGTCACGCTCGTCACCGCTGACGATGCCGACATGATCCGCCGCATCGAGCGGCGTCTGGGCGAACGCATCCGCCGCGAGCGCCTGCCCGGCTTCGGCTACGACGTCGCGCCACCGCAACGCCTCGATGCCGACCAGCGCCGCTTCGAGCGCGGCGGCAGTCCCAATACTGGTGGGCCGGCAGCGCGCGGCGGTGGCCGTCGCGACCGGCCAGCGGCGGGTGCCGCTCGACCTCAGCGTGCCCAACGTCGCGGTGGTCGCGGCCGCCGGAGCGGCGCCAGCGCCAACCGGGGCTGAGCGCCCGGATCAGGCCCTCGCCGCGGTCGCGGCGTGCCACACTCGGGCATGACCACTCGCTCCAACCCGGCGCTCGCCGACGGCCTCCACGTCGTCCTCGGCTATGGCCCGCTCGGGCGCGCCGTCTGTCGCGCGTTGCTGCACATGGGAGCCGACGTCGCAGTGGTCGCTCGCAGCGCGCCCGACGACCTGCCCGAGCAGGTGCGCGCCATCGAGGCCGACCTCAGCGACCACGAGGCCTCGCGGGTGGCGCTGGCCGACGCCGTCGTCGCCTACCACTGCATGGGCGGCCCGTACTCGCGCTGGCCGCAGGTGCTGCCGCCGCTGATGGAGGGTGTGGTGTTGGGCGCCGACCGGGCCGGCGCGACGGTGGTGTACGGCGACAACCTCTACGCCTACGGACCGGTCGACGGGCCGGTGCACGAGGGCCTCCCCGAGGCTGCCACCTTTCCCAACGGGCAGGTGCGGGCCGTCGTGGCCAAACGCCTGCTGGCCGCGCACGAAGCCGGCGACCTTCGCGCCGTGATCGCTCGCGGCTCGGACTTCTTCGGCCCGCACGTGCGTTACTCCAGTGCCGGCGCCGGAATGGTGGGGCGCGTGGTGGCAGGCCAGCGCCCGCAGGTACTCGGCAACCCCGACCTGCCGCACACGCTCACCTTCGTCGACGACTTCGCCGAAGCGATGGTGCGGCTCGGCGCCGACGAGCCGGCGCACGGCCGCGCCTGGCACGTGCCCAACCCTCCCACCGAGAGCATGCGCGCCTTCGCCGAGCGCGTCGCCGCGGTCGCCGGCGTACCGGCCCTGCCGCTGCAGGTGGCGCCCTACCTGGGCATGCGCATCGCGGCGTTGTTCGCGCCGCCCGTACGGGCGGTCTTGCAGGTGCGCTACCAGACGGTGCGTCCCTGGGTGGTGGACCACAGCGCCTACGCAGCTCGCTTCGGGGATCACGCCAGCGCCTGGGACGAAGCGCTCGAGCGCACGGTGGCGTGGTACCGGGACCAGAGCAGCTGACGCCGCAGATTCGCTGCGCCCGCGAGCGCGTCAGCCGATGAGCGCGTAGTACGCCGTCATCGCCACCAGCAGTGCCGCGAACGCCGCCGCGCCCACCGCGATGGCCTGACGTCCAGGACCCGGCACGGCGCGCAGGTCCAGGCCCAGGCCGATGCCGGCCATCGCCGCGGTCGTCAGCAGCGTGCCCAGGTCGCTCACGAGCGCCACCGTGCCGACACTGAGCCACCCCGCCGACACGGCCGCGCCGCTGGCCAGGAAGCCCAGCACGAACGGCGGCAGGGGCCAGCGGATCCGCGGCCTGCCCTGCGGCCAGCCCGGCGACTGACTGGCCTGCGCGTCCTCGCCGCCGGCCCGGCGCCCCTCCTCGCGCCGCGCCCACCAGCTGAACGCCACCAGCGCAGGTGCGAGCAGCACCACCCGGCTGAGTTTCACGAGCAACGCCACGTCCGCACCGGCCGGACCGGCGATCGAGCCCGCCGCCACCACCTGGCCCACCTCCTGCAGCGTGGCGCCGGCGAGCGTCCCGAGCGATGCCGCCGCGACGTCGGCGAGCGCGTCCCAGGCCACGAAACCGAGCACGCCGAGGGTACCGAGCAGGCTGATCGCGCCGATGGCGGCCGAGGCCTGACCCGCCCGTAGGCCCAGCACCGGCGCCGCGGCCGCGATCGCCGATGCGCCGCAGATCGCCGTCCCCACGCCGGTGGCGCGGCGCAGCGCCGGCGCCACGCCCAGGCGCCGCCCGACGATCTCCGCCACCGCGAAGGCCGCCAACGCGCCGACCGCGCTGCCGAGGAGCAGCCAGGGCCCCAGCGCCACCACTGCCCGCAGGTCCAAGCGCACGCCGAGCGCCACGATGCCGAGCTTCAGCAACGGGCCTGCGGCGAAGCGGGCACCCGGCTCGAAGCGGCCCAGCGGGCGCCCGCGCACCACCAGCGCCCGCCACAGCGCGGCCAGCACCAACGCCAGCAGCAGCGGACCCAGCAGGTGGGCACCAGGCAGCCGCGCGAGCGCGAAGCCGGCCGCCGCGCACGCCATCACCACCAGCATCCCCGGCAGGAGCGAGCGGGCGGTGGCGAGCACGGTCACGAGCCGCAGCCTACGCCCTGGGCGCGGCGCACGATTCCAGGCGAGCACGCAACGCACGGCCGGGGGCCCCACGCGGTAGCGTCGTGGGCATGGCGGAACGTCGCTCCGATGCGCTCGAGGCCCTGGCGCGACAGCTCGAGGCCTCGCCCGACTACCGCGTGCTACGGGCGGTGACGCCGCCGGCACGGCTCGCGGACGTGCCCGACGGCGCCCGCGTCGGCGTCTACCTCGACCTCGAGACCACCGGCCTCGATCAGGCCGGCGACGCCCTCATCGAGCTCGGACTGGTGCGCTTCGCGTACCACGACGACCAGGTGCTGGGGACGCTCGACGAGATCGCGGGTTTCGAGGACCCCGGTCGCCCCATCCCCGAGGAGGTGACGCGCCTCACCGGGATCGATGACACGATGGTCGCCGGGCAGGCCCTCGATGACGAACGCGTGCGGGCGCTCCTGGACGAGGCGGTCCTGGTCGTCGCCCATAACGCCAGCTTCGACCGACCCTTCGCCGAGCGGCGCTTCCCCTTCCTGGCCGAGCTCGCCTGGGCGTGCACGCTGCGCGACGTGCCCTGGCGCGAGGAAGGCTTCGAGGGGAGCGGTTTGCAGGCGCTGGTGATGGCCAGCGGCGCGTTCTTCGAGGGACACCGCGCGGTGGAGGATTGCTACGCCGGCCTGTTCCTGCTGGACAGGCGCCTCCCGCGCAGTGGCGAGCGGGTGCTGCGAGCCCTGCGGCGCAACGCCCATCGGCGCGAGGTGCGCCTGTGGGCCGCGCAAGCGCCCTTCGATCACAAGGACCTGCTGAAGCAGCGCGGCTACCGTTGGAGCCCCGAGGCCCGCAGTTGGTGGTGCGACGTGCGCGAGGAGGCGCTGGCCGCCGAGGAGGAGTGGCTGCGCGAGCACGTCTTCGGCGGCAGGTTGCCGCGGCTGCCACGGCGCACCGTCGACGCCTACAGCCGCTACTCGCAGCGCGTGGGCGACACGCCGGCCTGAGTGGCGGGCCTGGCACGGGACCACGCGTGACCCCGGAGACGACGCGCAGCGTCGCACGCCAGGTGGAGCGCAGCGCCGACCCGGTGCGCTATGCCCAAGGCCTGATGCCGTTGGCGCCCGACACGACGCTGGTGGTCCCGAGCGACGCGGCGGCCCACGCCCTGGGGCTGGCGCGCGCGCCAGCGACCCTGGCCCGCATCGCTCGCTCGCACGCGCGCCGTCACGGCCGCCTGGCCTCGGCCGTCACCCGCCGGCGGCTGCTGCAAGCGGCCTGCGCTGCGGTGTTCAGCGAGGACGACGCGCTCGGGTACGCCACCCGAGGCGCGCTCGCCGTGGCGACCTGGCTGCGAGCGGGCGTCCCGAGCGTGGCGCCCGGCGGGCTCAGCGAGCGCAACCGGCGCTGGTGGTGCGTGGCGCGTCGCTACCAGCAGGCGCTGCGAGCGCAGGCGACCATCGACCCGGTCGAGGCGCCGCGCCTGATCGCAGAGAGGCCGCCGCCCGCCACGGCCCTGGTGGTGGTCGGCTACCCCACCTTCGACCCCGACGAGATCGCGCTGCTGGACGCGCTTGCCGGGCCCGGCAGCCGGGTGGTGCTGCCCTGGCACGAGGGTTGGACCGGCGCCGCCGACGCGGCCTCCGAGGCGCTGGTCGAGCGCGGTTGGGCGCTGTCGCATCACGACGCTACGCCGCCAGCGCCGGTGGCGGCGGTCCATCGGGCGCCGACCCTCGAGGACGAGGTGCGCTCGGCCCTGGCCGAGGTGAAGCGGACCCTGCTCGAGGACGCCCTCGAGCCATCCCAGGTGGCGCTGGTGACGCGGGACGTGGGACGCTACGCCGACGAGCTGCGCAGCGTGGCCCGCGCCTACGGCGTGCCGCTGCGCTTGGAGCGACGCGTGCCGCTGCGCCGCAGCCCGCTCGGCGCCTACCTCGCGACCATGATCGAGGTGCTGGCCGACGGCTTCCCGTTCGAGCCGAGCGCCGCCTTGCTGCGCCACCCGTTCTGCGGTCTGCTCGACCAGGCGGCCTTCGACCGGGCCCGGCGCTGGCGCCCGCGCGGCCTCTCGGCCTGGCGCCGCGCCGTGCGCACCAGCGCCGAAGCGGTCCGGGCCGAGGCCGCCCTGGCAGCGCTCGCGCCGCTCGCGACGCCGCGCTCGCGGCCGCGCGGGCTGACGCCACCCGGTGACGCGGGCGCGTACCGCCAGGCGATCGACACGGCCCTCACCGCGACCCTCCACCCGGACGCCGTCCAGACCCTGGCGCCTACGCTGCTGGCGTGGCGCCGCGCGCTCGCCGACGCGCTCCCGCCCGGCGTCGACGGGCTCGACCACGGCACCGTCCTGCGGCTGCTGCGCGAGACGTTGCGGGTCGTCACCGTGCCAGATGACCTGAGCCAGCCCGTGGCTCTGCCCGACGGGACCGCGCCGGGTTCGGCGGCGTCGGGCAGGCCGGAGCGCGCCGCGGCGGTGCGGGTGGTGGCGCCGGAGGCGCTGGCCGGGACGCGCCTGGCGTCGGTCCTGCTGCTAGGGGCAGCCGAGGGCATGCTGCCGGCCCCGGTGCAGGACCCACCGCTGTTCGATGCCTTCGACCGCGACGAGCTGCGCGCCGCAGGCGTCCCGGTCGCGAGCCCGGCCGACCTGGCCCAGCGCGAGCGGCTGGCAATGTGGGGCGTGTGGCGCGCCGCAGGGCGCCTGTGGATCGCCTATCCGGAGCAGACCGGTCGCGACGCCAGACTGCCGAGCGCGCTCCTCGACGAGCTCGGCGCGTCACCGCGGGCGCTTCCCAGGCGTCGCCCCGCCAGCCCGTCCGAACGCCTGGCGCGCGACCTGGCGCGGAACGACCTACCGCATGGCGCCTGGAGCGCGGATCCGATCCTGTCTGCAGCCCGTCACGCTCTCGAGGTCGAGCGTTCGCGCGAACGCTCGAGCCTGCGTGACGCCTTCGACGGCATGCTGGGTCAGCCGTTCGATGCCGGCGGCTGGCGCTGGTCTGCGAGCCAGCTCACCTCCTTCGGGCAATGCCGCTTCCGCTGGCTGGCGCAATCGGCCTGGGGGGTGAGGATGCCGCCCGAGGGCGAGTCGGAGGTGACGCCGCTGCTGCGCGGCAGCCTCTACCATCACGCCCTGGCAGGCGCCTTGCAGGCGGCCGTCGGGAAGCAGGGCGAGGCCGCCAGGGAGGCTGCCGAAGCAGCGCTCGAGGGCGCCTTCGAGGCGGCCGAGCGGCGCACCGCCGCGGGCGCGGTGACGCACTGGCGGCACCTGCGCGAGGAGCACCTGCGTCACCTGCGCGAGCTCCTGCGCCACGCCAGCTTCCTCCCCGACGGTCACGAGGTGCTGTTGTTGGAGCGCGAGTTCCGCGGCGCCTGGCACGGGCTCGAGGTGGCCGGCCGGGTGGACCGCATCGACCGCACCGCCGCGGGCGCGGTGGTGATCGACTACAAGACCGGCAGCGGCCGACCCTTGGGCGCCCGCGGCTTCGATGCCACGCGGCTCGACCTCGACCTGCAACTGCCGCTGTACCTGGAGGTGGCCGCGCCGCAGCTCCTGCCCCACGAGCGCCTTGCCGGGGCGCGCTACTACTCGCTGGGCGCGATGCGCGAGATCCCGCGTGAAGCGCCGGATCGCGCCGAGACGACGGACTTCGTCGCCCGCCTGCGGCGCACCCTGGCGGCCGGCGACTTCCCGGTGGAGCCCTCCGAGGCCTGCCGCACCTGCGACCTCGAGACGGCCTGCCGCAAGGGCCCGCGCTTGGCGTACAAACGCGGGCCTCGTCGTCCCGAGGGGCCGGATGCCAGCGGGGCTGACCACGACGGCGCCCCGGCCGGAGGGGCGCCGTGAGACTCGATCCCGAGCAGCGCCGCGCGGTCGACGCCGACGGCAGCGTCGCGGTGGTGGCCGGCGCCGGCACCGGCAAGACCCACATGCTGGCTCGCCGTTACCTGCACCACCTGTGCGCGGGTGGCCTGCGGCCGCTCGAGGTGGTGGCCGTCACCTTCACCCGGCGCGCCGCCGACGAGCTGCGCGCACGCATCCGCAGCGCGCTCCGGGAGGCCCTGGCCCAAGGAGAGCAGCCGTTCGCCCCCCACGCAATGCTCGAGCTCGAGGCCGCGCCCATCGGCACCATCCACGCGCTGGCGCAGCGCATCTGCCACGCCTTCCCCGAAGCGGCCGGCCTGCCACCCGACGTGACGGTCCTCGACGACCTCGACGGCCGCCTGTGGACCGCCGAGGCCCTCGACGCGGCGCTCGAGCGCCTGCGCGCCGCCGACGTGACCGCGCTCCCCTTCTCGCTGCTGAAGCGCGCGCTGCAGACGCTCCTGGCCGACCCGTTCCGGGCCGAAGCGGCCTTGGGTAAGGACGCGGCGCAGCTTCGCGCCGAGCTCGAGGCCGCCCGCGCCAACGCGCTGGCCGACCTGCGCGGCGACGACTGGTACGCCGCCGTGGCGTGTCTTCAGGCCGCTGCCGGACCGGCCGAGCACCCGAGCGAAGAGGCCCGGCGCGCTGCGCTCGCTTCGGTCGGCGTCCTCGCCGAGCCCAACCCAGAACCCGCTGCCGAGGCCCAGGCCTGGACCGTCCTGGCCGAGCTGCGGCCCCACCTTGGCCGCAGCGGTGAGTGGCGCTCGCTCGGCCGCGGCGACCTGGCTGCGGTGAAGGCCGCCTTGCGGAGCCTGCGCGACGCCGCGCGCTCGGCCTGGCAGGACGCTCGCGGGCCGGCCAGCTGGCGTTTCGGGGCGCTGGACGAGACGATGATCGCGCGCACCGCGGCGCTGCGCCAGGCCTTCGAACGGGTCCGGGCCGACCTGGCCGCGCGCAAGCGGCGCGCCGGCGTGGTCGACTTCGGCGACCTGGAAGTGCACGCCGTGCGGGCGGTCGCGCGGCCCGAGGTGAGCGCGGCACTCCGGCGGCGCTGGCGCGCGATCCTGGTGGACGAGTACCAGGACACCAGCCCAGCGCAGGCGCGGCTGCTCGAGCTCTTGCGCGGCGAGGCGCCGGTCACCGTGGTGGGCGACGAGAAGCAGTCGATCTACGGCTTTCGCGGCGCCGACGTCGGCGTGTTCCGAAGCGAACGCCGAGCGCTGGCCGAACGCCAGGGCGTCGACGTCGCGCTCGGCACCAGCTACCGCAGCCACGCTGCGCTGGTGGGCGTCCTCAACCGCGTGTTCGAGGTCGTCCTTGGCGCGGACGCCGCGTCGCTCCAGGCGCTGCGTGACCAGAGCAGCCTGCCGGGCCCCCACGTGCGCTTCGTGCGCCTGGACGCTCGCGGCGTCGACGCCGCGGCGGCCGCGCTGGCCGAAGCCGAGCGGCTGGCGCTCGAGATCCGCGCGTTGCTCGAGGCCGATCCAGCGCTCCAGGTCGACGACGGCGCCGGCGGACGCCGGCCGCTGCGAGCGGGTGACGTGGCGGTGCTGGCCCGCTCGCGGGCCTCGCTGGAGGCGCTCGAGGCGCTGGCACCGTCGCTCGGCGTGCCGGTGCTGAACGCCGGCGGTGGCGACGTGCTCGCCACCCGCGAGGCCCTCGACGCGCTGGCGTTGCTGGCGGCCGTGGTCGACGCGAGCGACGCGCCGGCGCTGCTGGCAACGCTGCGGGGCCCCTTCGTGGCGGCCTCGGACGTCGCCATCCACGCGCTCGCCCGCCGCCCCGGGGCGGGTGGCGCGCCGTGGTGGGTGCGGCTCGAACGGAGCGACGACGAGCGGGTGCGCGCCGGCGCCGCGCTGCTCGCACACCTGCGGGCGCTGCACGCGCGCGGCGCCGGGGCGCTCGAGCTCCTGCGCGAGGCCGACGCCCGCTGCGGCTACGCGGCCGTGTTGGCCAACCTCCCGAACGCTGCCCGGCGCCTGGCTGACTGGCAGGGCGTGCTGACGCTGGTGGCGCAGCTCGAGGCGGGCGGCAGCGACGCCTTCGGGCTCAGCCGTCGGCTGCAGCGCCTGCGTGCGGCGCAGGTGAAGGTGCCGCGGCCGCCGCTACGCTCCAGCGATGCGGTGACGCTCATGACCATCCACGGCGCCAAGGGCCTCGAGTGGCCGGTGGTGGTGGTGGCCGACCTGGCCCGCCGCACGCGTGCCGAGGCCGAGGAGGTGGTGGTCGATCCCGACCTGGGCGTCACCCTGCGGTGGCGCGACGGTGCGGGGGGCTGGGCGGAGCCGGCGCTCTACCTACTGGCCGAGGCCCGAGGCCGTGCGCGCGCGGCGGCCGAGGACGCGCGGTTGTCGTACGTGGCCCTGACGCGCGCGCGTGAGGCGCTGCTGGTGTCGGCGCGCGGGGCCTCGGGCGGGTTGCTCGACCTGCTGGCGCCGGGGCTGGCGGCGGCCGGCATCGAGCCGGAGGTCCAGCTGATCGACGCCGAGAGCGCGCTGCCGCTGCCCCCCCTCCCGCCCGTCGCCAGCGAGGTGGACGACGGCGATCGCTTCTGGGCACGGCGTTGCGACGGGCTCGACGCGGCTACGGCTCGGGAGGTTACCGACCCGACCGCCGGCTTCACCGTCGCAGCGCCGCCGCTGCCGCCGGCCGACCCCTTCGCCACGGCGCCGCTCTTCGCCACCGCACCAAGCGACCCCGAGGCGTCCGAGCGCGCCAACTGGCGCGACGCCTTGATGGCGCTGACGACGCTGGACGAGGACGGCACCTGGCCCGCTGGCGTGGCGGCGCTGGCGGAGGCTGGCGTGCCGGCGCCGGCCCTGGCTGACCTGCTGGTACCGGTACCCGGTCCGGACGGCGCCGGCGCCGAGGCGATCGTGCGCTGGCCACGGGCCGACGGCGGGGTGGCGTTGCTCGCCAGCGAGGACCTGCCCGAGGGGACGGTCAATGTTGGTGCGTGGACGTACGTGCCCCTCGATCCGCTGGCGCCCGAAGGTGCCGTGATGGCGCTGCGCGCGGCGCTGCCGAGCGACGCCGCAGCCGACGCTGGCGCCGCAGGTGACGCTGGCGCCGCAGCCGACGCTGGCGCCGAGACCGAGGGCCGCGCTGCCGAACGGTTCGACGGCTCGGACGGGTAGGCTGTGGGCGCATGCTGCGGCTGCTGCATCTCGCCGATCTGCACCTCGGCTGGCTGCCACGCGATCTACCGCCCGAGGTGGCGGAGGTGCGCCGGGCGGCGCGCGACGCGCGGCTCGGTGAAGCCGTCGATCTGGCGCTGAGCGAGCGCGTCCATGCGGTGCTGATCGTCGGCGACCTGTTCGACGACTTCGCGCCGCCGGCCGACGTGGTGCGCGACGCGCGCGAGGCGCTCGGCCGCCTGGTGGCGGCCGGCATCAGCGTGGTGACCGTGCCTGGGAACCACGACGAGCTCACCTACGGGACCTCGGTCTACCGGCGCGAGGCCGAGCGCTGGCCGGGTTTGCTGGTGCGCGCGCCCATGCCCGCCGCGCTCGGCCGGATCGAGGCTGCCGGCACGACGCTGCACCTGCACGGCGTCGCTTACGTGGGCGGCGTGACCGACGTGACGAACGTGCTGGGCACCTTACCGCCGCACGAGGGTGCGGGGCCGCAGGTGTTCCTCGCGCACGGCACCCTGCGTCACGGTGCCGCTGCCGTGAACGACGAGCGCAGCCTGCCGCTGCCGCGCGCCGTGCTCGCGGCCGCGGGCTACGACTACCTGGCGTTGGGGCACCTCCACCGGCCCAGCGAGGAACGACTGGGCAACGGCCTGGCCGTCTACCCCGGGTGCGTCGGTGGCAAGGGCTTCGACGATCCCGGCGCGCGGCACTGGAGCCTGGTCACGTTCACGCCGGCTGGGCCTCGGGTCGAGCAACGGCCGCTCCGGGGCCAGCAGCTCGTCGACGAACGCCTCGACGTGAGCGACTGCGAGCACGAGGGCGCCGTGCTCGAGGCCCTCGCCGCCGTCGCCGGCCGACACGCCGGCGACCTCTTGCGGGTCCGCCTCACCGGGGCGCTGCCGGCCGTGCTCGATCCCGAGGAACTGGCCGCCCGCTGCAGCGGCGACACCCTCTACCTACGCGTCGAGGACCACACCACCGCCGTGTCGCCCGCATTGCTCGAGGCGTGGGGCGCCAGCCCCACCGTGCGGGGCACGTTCGTGCGGCGCATGCAGACGCGGCTGGACGCCGCCCAAGACGAGGACGAGCGCGCGCTCGTGGTGCGCGCGCTTCGGCAGGGGTTGGCGGCGCTGGAGGGCGACCTGTGAGCCGATCAGGTCAAGCCGTGCCGGAGGGTCGCGTCGCCTTCGAGGCCTTGCAGCTGCAGGGCTTCGGCCTGCATCGAGACCTCCAGCTCTCGCTGCCGGCCGGCCTCGGGGTGTGGTCGGCCCAGAACGAGCGCGGCAAGACCACGGCCGTGCTGGGCTTGGCCGCGACCCTCTGGGGCGTGCCGCACCGCAGCGATCCCGCGGTTCCAGGCTGGGGCCGCTACCGCTCGTGGTACGGCGGCCCGCACCGGGGAACGCTGACGCTGCGCGCGCCGGATGGGCGCCGCTACACCGTCGAGCGAGCGTTCGAGACGCACCGCGTGCGCTTGCGCCGCCACGACGGCGACGGTGACACGCTCGTGCTCGACGGCGTGCACAACCCCGCCGCGCGGCTCGCTGCGAGCGCGTACGAGCGCTGGCTCCACGACACCCTCGGCGTGATCGACGGCGAGCTGGTGCTCGCCACCACCCTCCTCGCACAGGGCGACCTGAGCGGCGATCCGCATCGACTCGGCAGTGACGTCCAGCGCCTGCTGTCGGGCGCCGGGGCCGGCGGCGCGCAGGCCGCCCTGGCACGCCTCGACGAGGCCTTGCGGGAGCGCACGCGCTGGCTCCGAGCGCTTGACCTCGGCATGTCGGACCTGCGCCAGCCGCGGCGCCTGGAGCGCCTCGAGGAGGAGGCCGAGGCGCTGCGGCGCCAGGCGGAGGCCGGTCGAGCCGCGGCCGATGGCCTGGAGGCGGCGCGTGCCCGCTTGCGGCAGGCCGAGGAGGAGCACGCCGCTGCGCGCGAGGCCACAGCTCGCGCCAGCGCGGCCGCCGCGGCGCGCCGTCGTTGGCTCGAGGCGCGGACCGAGACCGAGCGCGCGGCCGAGCGCCTGCGCACGCATCGGCAGGCGCTCGAGCGGGCGTTGGAGCTTGCAGCCGAGCGCGCGGAGGCGGAGCTGACCTGGCAGCGGCTCACCCAAGGTGAGCCCCCACCGAGCAGCGCCGAGGACGAGCTGCGCGAACTGCAGATGGCGCGCCACGAACTCGACGCCGCCCGTCGGCGGGAGGTGGCTGCCCAGGCTGCTGTCGTCGCCCAGCGCGACGGTCCCGAGGGGCCGCGTCCCGAGCGTTCGCACCTCGTGGGGCCGCGTCCGGAGCGTTCGCCGGATGGCGCCGCGTCCGAGCCGGCCAACGACGAGCTCGACTGGAGCCAGCTCGACCGGCCTGCAGCCGCCTCGGTGCGGCGCTTGCGGCGCAGCGCGGCGACGCTGCTGCGGCGCGTCGACGCGGCCAGCGCCTTGCGTGCGCGTGTCCGAGCCGATGCCGAGGCCTTGGCGCAGGTGGCCGTCTTCGACACGCTGGCACCCGACGTGCTCGAGCTGCTGAGTGGCTACGGGCAGCGTGAAGGAGCGCTGATCGAGCGCGTGCAGGCCGCCCGGACGCGCCGCGACGACCTGCTCGAGCGTGTCCAGCGCCATCGGGCGGCGTTCGCCGACGTGCGGCATCTGACCTCGCAGCAGACCGCTGCGCTCGAGGCGTTCGAGGCGGCCGTGGAGCGGCGCCGCGACCCTCGGCCCTGGCGCTTCGCGGCCGCCGTCGCTGGCGGGCTTGTCGGTGGGTTCGGGCTGCCAGCGGTGGTGGCGTGGCTGGGCTTCGCGTGGCCGTACACGGCCTACCTGGGCGCTGGCCTCGGGATGCTGGCGGGCGCCCTGCTGCCTGTACACGACGGCACGGCCGCGGCCCGGAAGGCGTTGGCGGAGGCCGGTCTGGCCGGGGACGACGACGAGCTGCGACAGCGTCTGCGGCAACGCGCCGCGTTCGAGGCGCAGTTCGACCAAGTGCAGGCCGATGCGCGCGCGTTGGAGCAGGCTGAAGCGCACCTGCTCGACTGCGAGGAGGAGGGGCGTGCTTTCCTCGACGCCGTGGAGCCGGTGCTGGCGGTGCTTCCCGAGGGGACGGACGTCGAGGCGGCGTACCTGGCATGGACGAGGCTGACGCCGCTCGTGGAGGCCGGCCGCAACGAGCTGTCGGTGGTGCTGGCCGACCTGCTCGAGGGCGACGACGAGCGCGACCCCGAGGTCTTCGAGGCCTGGCGCATCCGCGCCGAGGACGGCGCCTTGGCCGACCTGGTGCGCCTGATGCGCGTCCAAGAGGGCGACCTGGGCTGGCAGGAGGTCGTCAACGTCGGCGAGCTCACGGCTTGGCTCGCCGGCGTGTCCGAGGCGTCCTGGTCCGCCTGGGAGGCATCGGCTGAGCGGCACGACGCCGAGCACCTGGCCCACGAGCGCCGTGAGGCCGAGGAGGAGGCCGAACGAGCGCGCCGGCGCGCGTGGGGCGAGGCGTTGGCGGTGGCCGCGGAGGCCGCGGCGCGCGAGCGCGCCATGGCCGAAGCGACGCTCGAGGTGAAGGCGGCGGCCGTCCGGCGCTGGTGGGTGCCGCTCGAGGCGGCGCTCACCCCGTCCGATCCAGACGCGGATCTGTTGATCGGCGACGACGATCTGCTCGATGGGGACGAGCTCGATGCTGCGCCAGCGGGCCCTGCAACGCCGTCCGGGATCGACGTGGAGCGGGTCGGCGCGGCGCTGGCCGCCGTCGCGGCCGCTCGAGCGCACGTGTCGCAGGTCGAACGTGACTTGCACGCCCACCTGCGTAGCGCAGGCGTCAACCACGTCCGTGACCTCGACGCTCGGACCTCCCGGCTCGAGTCGAACCTCGCCAGTGCCAGCGCCGCCTGGCGAGCCGTAGCCCAAGAGCACCCCGACTTGCCGCCGGCAGACCTGGCGCAGTCGGGCGCGCCTCTGGCGGACCGGGCATGGGTAGACGTCATGCCGGCCGACCTGGCAGCGCAGCGCGATGCCGGCGTGCAGGTCTCCGCCCCAGATGCCGTTGATGCCGGCAGCGATCCGCTGGAGCGCGCCTTCGCCCTGGTGGGGGGCGCGGCCGAGCGCGCGGCGGCGTCGGAACGCGCGGCACAGGAGGCGCTTCTGCGGGCCCAGCGCGAGGTGGCTGCAGCCGAGGGCGCGGCGGCCGTGAACGTTGCGGGACTCCTCGAGGCCAGTCGCGATCGCGATGCCCAGGCCGAGCAGGTCCGGGTCGAAGTGGCTGCCCTCGCGCTTGCCTATGGCGAACTCGGCGCCAGCCTCCGCGCCTACACGAGCGATCACCGCGGCCGCCTGGAGGCTCGGGCCGGTGCGCTGCTGGCGACCGTCTCGGACCGACCGGGAAGGCGCGTACGCCTCGATGACGACTTCGCCGCCCGCGTGCTCGAGCCCGACGGCGACACCGCCGTCCCCGCCCAGTTGTCGCAGGGCACCCGCGACCAGCTGGCGCTGGCGTTGCGGCTGGCGGTCATCGACCTGGTTGCCGACGACGTGCCCCTGCCGCTGGTCCTGGACGACCCCTTCGTGCACTGGGACGAGGTGCGGCTCGAGCGTGCGCGCGACATGGTGCGAGCGCTTGCGCACGAGCGGCAAGTGCTGCTCCTCACGCATCGACCGGAGCTGGCCGACTGGGGCGAGCCGGTGGATCATGCGCGCGCCAACGGCGAGGATGCGGGTCGCGACGGCTAGGGCGTCAGTCGAGGCAGCGCCTCGCGCACCAGGCGATCGAGCTTGCCGGCGCTGAGTCGCCCGCGCCCAGCCCAGCGCTTCCAGGCGCGCTGCACGAAGGCCCCTACGTCGTGATCGCCGCACGGCCCTGGCAGCCTGGTGTCCGCCACCAACTCGACCAGCGCCAGGAGTTGCGCTGCCGTGCCCTCGAGCATCGCGTCGTCGAGGTGCTCGATGCGGTCGTCGGGGCCGCGATGGTGTGGTGCCCGCCCACCGCTGAGCCACAGCGCCGGGATGCCCTGCTCGCGGAAGGCGTCGACGGCTGGGACGCGTTCGAGGTAGCGGTGCGGCACGGGCGCGACTTCGGGTGCCCTTGCGTGGAGCGCGTCGAGTGCGGGCGGCAGCCGCGGATCGCACTCGGCGCCGACCAGGAGCAGCGGCGGCACCGCGGTGCTCGAGCGATGACCGACCCTGTCGATCACGATGGCGGCCTTGAGGTCGTGACGACGCTGGTCTCGGACGAAGA
>PXAU01000216.1 GCA_003567075.1 Trueperaceae bacterium | reverse complement strand
CTCACCGGCACGATCCAACCCTGCGCGCGACCCACCATCCCGACGGTCGTGACCATCACGTTGCCCATCGCCGCCATGGTGCGACGCGGTGACGCGAACAGCGTGGCGCGCATCAGCGCCAATCGCGCCCACTGTGGCAGGCGGACGAACAGCCGCATGCCGAGCGGGTCGCGCGCCTGGCCGAGCACCAGGTCGCCCTCGTCGCGGACCGGTTGCGATCTCGCCGCATCGATCTCGGTCCGGATCGCTTCGAGCGTCGCCTGGTCGGCGCCGCGGAGCACGTACGGCAGCGGCACCCGCACGCCATCGACCTCGCGCTCGATGACGAGGGCGACGTCGACGTGAGGGAAGACGACCACCCGGTTTCGGCCAGGTTGGTTGAACGCAGCGACCTCGGGGTGGCGCGCAACGCTCTCGGCGACGACCTTCACCACCCAGGCCGTGAACGACGCCGGCTGGCCGGCGCGCCGCAAGGCCTTGACGCGCCGACGGGCGTCGTCGACGTCGACCTCGAGCAGCGCATGGACGCGGTGCTTGCTGCGGCCGATCCGGCCGACGTCGAAGGTCAGGCGCCGACTGGACGGGTACGGCAGCGAGCGCGGTCCATCCCCGGTCGTCACAGTCTCCGCTCGCCCAGCGCCAACCCGAACAGGGCCGGATCGAGCAGCAGCGGACGACCGTGCAACGCCAGGCAGGCGTGCGCGAGCGCGAGGGCGTTGCTCGGCACGGAAGCGTCGGTCCAGGGGACGAGCGTCGCCCCCGTCACACCAGAACCCACGCTCGACCCGTCCAGCAGCATCCCACCCGACGCCGCGCCGAACCCGTCGCCACGGACGCCCGCGCCGACCGACGAGGACGCCCGGCTCAGCATGCGCGCCAGGCGCGACTGCCGCGGCTCGAACGTCACCCGCACGCGCTTCACGCCGAGCAGGCGCTTGGCGTGCTCGATCGCATCGTGCAAGCCCCCGAGCTCGTCGACGAGCCCGCGCTCGTGCGCGTCACGACCGAGCCACAGGCGACCCTCGGCCAGGCCGCGCACGTCCTCGGGCGGCTTGCGGCGAACCTCCGCCACCCGCTCCACGAACGTCCCGTACAGGAACGCCACCAGCTTGTCGACGGTCGCGCGCTCGGCCTCCGTCATCGGTCGCAAGGCCGAGCCGAAGTCGGCCGCGGCGCCGTGCTTGACGACGTCGCTGGTGATGCCGTGGCGCTCGAGCAGCGTCGAGAGGTCGAAGAAGAGCGTGATCACCCCGATCGACCCCGTCACCGTGGTGGGCAGCGCGAAGAGCCGCCGTCCCGTGGTCGAGATCCAGTACCCGCCGCTGCCGGCCACCGGTCCCATCGAGATCACCAGCGGCTTCACCGCGTGCAAGGCCGCGAGCTCGCGCACGATGTTCTCGCTCGCGGTCGCCGAGCCGCCGCCGCTGTTGATGCGAAACACCACCGCCCGCACGCGCCGGTGCTCGCGCAACGCCCGGATGGTCCTGACCATCGCGCGGTCGCCGATCGCTTGCCCGAAAAGCGGGTGACGCTGGCTCTCACCATCGACGATCAGCCCCTCGAACACCAGCACCGCCACCCGTGCCCCGGATCCGAGCCGGCCACGCGTCCGCCGGATCGAGCGATCCTTGGCCTTCTGCGCCTTCCAGGCGTTGCGCAGGTCGTCGCCCGTGCCGAGCTCGTCCACCAACCCCGCCTCGAGCGCCTCAGGCGCCGTGAACACGCGACCCGCCAGCATCGCCTCGACGACCTCGTCGCCGAGGCCCCGTGCCGACGCATCGTCGGCGCCCTCGGCAATGGCTTCGCGCATCGCGGCCACGGCGCCGTCGAGCAACACCTGGTACTGCCTGCGAGCGTAGGCGTCCAGCGCTTCGCCACGGAACCGGTCGGCGGCGCCCTTGTACCGGTCACGCCGGATGACCGTGACCCCGACACCCTGGCCGTCAAGCAGGCGCTTGAAGAACAGCGCCGAGCGCGCCAACCCCAGGAACGACACCTGCCCCAGCGGATGCAGCACACGGCGGCTGCAGGCCGAGGCGAGCACGCAATCCGTGGCCCCGTACTCGGGTGCATAGAACACGACCTCCTTGCCCGCCTGCCGCAGGCGCAGCAACGTCCGGCGCACCTCCTCGAGTCCGCCGAAGGCCGGTACCGCGAAGTCCGCGTGACGCTGCACCAGGACGCGCCGTACGGCCTTCGTCGCACGAATGCGCTCGGCCTGCTCGTAGAACCGGTCGAAGCGGAACGCCTTGCGCCCTGCCACGCCGAGGAGACCGACCACCTGCGCCCCGATCTCCTGGTACTCGCCGCTCAGTTCCAGCGTGGCGTACTGCATGCCTGTCTCCTCCGTCCGGCGCCGCCGCGCGGCGGTGCCCACGACCTTCCTGCAGCAAGCGGTGACCCGCCGCGGAAGCCCGCACCGAGATCCAGTCCCCGTCCAGTTCATGGTGGCATGCCGACCGCTCGGCTAGACTCGGGGCAAGCAGGCAGGCAGGCGCCGTACCGAGCGTGGTAGCGAGCGCCGTACCGAGCGCCGGGCGACGCCGGCGCAACGCACGATGCAGGGCGCCGCCGACGTCCCCATTGCGGCGTCCGCTGGCAGGAGGTGCCGCGGTGGAGACCCTCGAGGCGATTCGCAAGCGCTGCAGCCTGAAGGCGCGACTCAGCCCCCGCGCGATCGAGCCCGAGAAGCTGTGGGCCGTGCTCGACGCCGCGCGCCTCGCCCCATCGGCGCGGAACACGCAACCCTGGCGCTTCGTCGTGGTGCAAGGCGCAGCGGTCGAGCCGCTGGTGGAGGCCGCCTTCTCGGAAGCCAACACCATCGCCAAGCGCGCGCCCGTGATCATCGTCGCCTGCGCGAACCCCGAGGACGACGTCACCAGGGAGGGCAAGGCCTACTACCTCTACGACGTCGGCTCGGCGGTGCAGAACCTGCTGCTGGCAGCCACCGACCATGGCCTGGTGACGCACCTCATCGCCTCCTTCGACGAGGCCGAGATGAAGCGACTCCTGCACATACCGGACGACGTCCGTGTCGTGGTCGTCACGCCGCTCGCGTACCCCGACGCACCCTCGTACGACGAGGCTGCCGCCGAGCGGCTGGCACAACGCAGCCGGCTGGCACGCGAGGCGGTCGTCTTCGCCGGCGCCTGGGGCCGCCGCTTGTGCACCGACGCCGACGCCCCGCCGTTGGAAGACGACGACTAGGCGTCGTCGTCGCGGCCGGTCCTGCCTCGCATCTCCACGGCATCGCTGCTGGGAACCTCGATCGTCACGTCGTCAAGGTGCATGGAAGGCCCCCTCGGATCCAGGTGCGTTGCCACTGCGCTGCGGCCTCGGATCGCCGGCCGGGGTGGGCGCCGCGCCCTGCGCCGCGGCACGTGCGCTGCGCGCGATGCGCCGGGCCTCGCGCAAGGGGACCGGCGTCCGCGCCGGACCCGTGACGCTACCCACGACCGCCTTCGCCGTGGCGACGTCCGTACGCCACGCGGCGTGCACCCACACACCGCGGCTGCCAGGCCCGACCTGCACCAGCGCGCCGACGTCGACACCGTCGAGGCGCAAGCTACCAGCCTCGGCGGGCACCTCCGGCGCGTCCACCGGCGCCCCCGTGGTCGCCAACAGGGGTCGGTCGGTGACCCCGACCGTCGGGAGGTCGAGAACCTCGCCCAGATGCAGCGCCAGCCCGGCGCGGCGCGGGTGATCGCGCCCGGTGGCGTTCACCAAGAGCACGTCGGGCGCGGGCGACAGGCTCGCCACGGCTGCCGCCAGCAGCGGGCCGGCGCGCAGCGCCAGCAGGCCCGGCTCGTAGCGCGCCGCCGTCGCTCCCTCGACGAGCGACGCGGCCACGCGGCGGCCGGCCTCGAACGTGACCGCCGCGGCCCAGGCGGGTTCGGCGCCGGCCGCGAGCGCCTCGGGATCCTCGGCGAAGCACACGAAGCAGCCGCCGATCAGGACCTCTCGATCGAAGCGCCACGCTGGCGGGGTGCGCTCGG
>PXAU01000284.1 GCA_003567075.1 Trueperaceae bacterium | reverse complement strand
GTCATCGTTGCCCCGAGGCCGGCGCCAGCCAGCGCTCCAGCCAGGCCATGAGCGCTGCCTCGTCGAACGGTCGCGTGAGGACGTCGACCCGAGGTCGGCGCCAGCGACGCCAACCTCGCCGTGGGTTTGACGCGCTGAGCAGCACCATCGGCAGGTGCGTCAGCCCGGGCGTCGCCCGCAGGGCGGCGACGTGCTCGACGCCGTCGCCGGCGTCGTCGACCACCACCGCCCGCGGGCGCCAGCGCGCTGCCAGCGCGGCTGCCGGCGCCGTGTCGGCGGCAACCACCGGCACGCCACCGCAGCGCGCCACCAGCAGCCGCAGCAGCCGCTCGAGCGCTTCGCTGGCGCACACCACCAGCACGACCGGCTCGTCCGCCAGGTGCGGCAGGCGGCGCAGCACCCCGAGCGCCTCGAGCCGGCCCAGGATGGCGTACACCTCGCGCTCGGGCGCCTCCGATTCGGCGGCCAGGCTGCGTGCGCTGCGGCGACCGTCCACGGCTGCCAGCACGTCCCAGGCGCCGGCGGGCAGGGTGACGCTGGTCGGATCGCCGGCCCGCTCGAACACCGCCGCCGGCGTGACGCGCGCGGCGTGCTCGTCCTGCAGCCGACCGGCCACCTCCAGCAGCACCGCCATCGCGTCGACGGCCTGCTCGTTCGGCACGTAGGTGCTGTCGACGTCCGATTCCATGAAGCGGAAGTCGCCATCACGCCAGGTGAGCAGGTCGCTCACCACCTCGACCACCTGGCGCCGGACCGCGGCCGCCAGCTCGTCCTCGTCCAGCCACCCCGCACGCAGCGCGGCCAGGCCCAAGGGCGCACCGGCGTTCTCGCGCACCTGGCTGGCCAGCAGGGCCTGCACCTCGGCGGTCGAGAGCAGGTCCATGCGCACCAGCACCTCGCCTAAGTGCACGCCCGGCCGCAAGCTGGCGTAGCGGATCCGCCCGCCCGAGAGGTTGAGCACCGCGAGCTGCCCCTCGCGCGTGACCTCGAGCGTCCCCTCCTTCTGGCCCGTGACCAGGACCTGGAACACCTCGGCCAACGGCACGTTGCGTAGGCGCCCGTGCAGCACGGTTCAGTCGCCGTCGTCGAAGAGGCCCACGCCCGTCGGGGTCGGCAGGCCCAGGTGCGCGTAGGTGCGGTCGGTGGCGACGCGCCCGCGAGCGGTGCGCTGCAGCAGGCCGCGCTGGATCAGGAACGGTTCGTGCACCTCTTCGAGCGTCGCGCGGTCCTCGCCCAGGGCCGTCGCCAACGTGTCGAGCCCCACGGGACCGCCCGCGAACGTCTCGACCAGCGTGCGCAGGATGACGCGGTCACGGCGTTCGAGGCCGCCCGGATCGATGCCGAGCTCGTCCAGCGCCGAGCGCGCGCGCGCCAGGTCGATGCTGTCCTCGTTGGCGACCGAGGCGAAGTCGCGCACGCGCCGCAGTAGGCGCTTGGCGATGCGCATCGTGCCGCGCGCGCGGCGACCGATCTCCAGCGCCGCCTCTGGTTCGAGCGCCACGCCCAGCAGGCGCGCATCGCGTGCCGCGCCCTCGGCCAGCTCCTCGTCGCGGTAGTACTCGAGGTGCTCGATGATGCCGAAGCGGCTGCGCAGCGGGCCGGTGATCAGGCCCGGGCGGGTGGTGGCGCCGATGAGGGTGAAGCGGGGCAGGTCGAGGCGGATGGTGCGGGCGGCGGGGCCCTGGCCGAGCACGATGTCGATCTTGTAGTCCTCCATCGCCGGGTACAGGTGCTCCTCGGCCACGCGGCCGAGACGGTGGATCTCGTCGATGAACAGCACGTCGCCGTCCTCGAGGGCGTTGGTGAGGATCGCCGCGAGGTCGCCCGGCTTCTCGATCGCGGGGCCGCTGGTGATACGGATGTTGACGCCGAGTTCGGCGGCGATGATGTGCGCCAAGGTGGTCTTGCCCAGCCCAGGTGGGCCGTACAGGAGGACGTGGTCGAGCGCTTCGCGGCGTTGCCGGGCCGCCTCGAGGTACACGGCCAGCTTCTCCTTCAGGGCCGTCTGCCCGACGTAGTCGGCCAGCGCGGTCGGCCGCAGCGCAGCGTCGTCCACGCGTGTCACGGTAGCACGTCGTCGCTGGCCCTCCGGGCGCCGTCAGCATCGCTGCCGAGCGCTCTGGGCGCGTCCCTCACGAGGCTGCCGGCGACGACGCGCCAGCGCTCGGCGCCGCCAGGCCAGGTGTAGGAGACCCCCTCGGCCGAGACGCGCTCGACCGCGTCGGAACGCGCCATGATCACCGCCCGCACGTCCCGCAAGAAGACCTCACGCGCCGCCTCGTCCACCCGCGCCAGGTGCTCGCGCCACAGGCGCGAGCGGCGCAGCGCCACCTGCGGCCACACGCCGCTCCACCAGCGCACGCTCACGAAGGCCGCCTGCACGGTCAGCCCGACGACGAACGCCCACCACACGCCGATCACGCCCCATTCGAGGCCGAGCGCCCACCACCAGGCCAGCGGCAGCACCACCAGCCAGCGGCCGACGATGGTGCCGATGAGTGGCGGGCGGGTGTCGCCGGCGCCACGCAACCCCCCCGAGAGCACGAAGAACACCGCCAGCACGGGCTGCGCCAGCGCGTTGATGCGCAGGTAGCTGACGCCGTCGCGCAGCACCACCGGGTGGGCCGACGGGTCGAAGGCCCGCACCAGCGGCTCGGCCGCCACGAACAGCACCGTGGCCACCAGGCTCATCACCGCCACGCCGACGGCAAGCGCGGCGTAGCCGGCGCGCCAGGCAGCGCGCAGCTGCCAGGCGCCCAGCGCTCGTCCGACCAAGGAGGTGGCCGCCACGCTGAACGCCAGGCCGGGCATGAACGCCAGCGACTCGACCTGCAACCCGATCGCCAGCGCTGCGGCGCCGAGGCTGCCCGAGGGCGTGCTCGTGACGATGCGCATCACCAACAGCCCGGCAGCGCTGTAGGCCAGGCTCTGCAGCCCGCTCGGCCAGCCGATCGCCAGCACGTCGCGCCAGGTGCTCCAGGACGGCCACCAACTGCCCTGGCCGAAGGTCACCGCGGTGGTCGGGCGCGCCAGCAACCACAGCGTCGCGACCATGACGAGGCCGCGGGCCGCGACGGTGCCCACGGCCGCGCCGGTCACGCCGAGCGCCGGGAAGGGACCGACGCCGAACACCAAGAGGTACGTGAAGAGCACGTTCGCGGCCGTCGCCAGGGCCGACAACAGCAGCGGTCGCAAGGTGTCGCCCGCCCCTTGGAGCAGGCTCGCACCGGCGATCTGGACAGCGGTGAAGACGGTGCCGGAGAACAGCACCAGCAGGTACGGCACCGCGATCGCCGCCGCCCGAGGGTCGCCGCTGGCGTCGAGGAAGCCGAGCAGCGGCGCGCTCAGCCACCAGCCCGCCAGCGTCAGCGCCAGGCCCAGCGCTACCGCCACCAGCACCGTCTGGCGCGCCACCGTGGCCAGGGCGTCGGGGTCGCGGCTGCCGCGCGCCTGCGCCGCGAGCGCCATGGCGCCCGACGACACCGCCATCACCACCACCAGCAGCAGCAGCCGCACGCTGGTGGCCAACCCGACCGCCGCCACCTCGGTCGGGCCGAGCCGGCCCGCGAAGAAGACGTCGACCACGTTCACCAAGGTGGTCAGCAGGTTGGCCCCGATCACCGGCAGGGCCAGGCGCCAGACGGCGCGGACGGTGGCTCCGTCGAGCCCCAGACGACGCATCGCCGGCGAGCTTACCGCCCGACGGTCGGCTGGCAGCGCCGGCGGCGTTGCCCCGCGGGTGTAGATTGGAGCGTCGCCAGTCTGAGGAGGCGAGGCATGCCCACCCACCGTGTCAGCGTCAACGGCGAGGTCCGCGACCTGCCGATCGTCAACGTCGGCGCCGTCTCCGTGGCGCTGCTCAACCTGCTCGGCGACACGGCCCTCACCGAAGCGGCCGCCGATGCGCTGGCCGCGCGCCTGCCGGACGGCATCGACGTGCTGGTGACGCCGGAGGTCAAGGCGCTGCCGCTGGCGCACGCGCTGTCGGTGCGTAGCGGCGT
>PXAU01000223.1 GCA_003567075.1 Trueperaceae bacterium | reverse complement strand
TCCTTGATCGTCACGGCCTCGCCGCCTCGCGCTCGCGTAAGCGCGTCGTCCTGGCGTCCGGCGCGATCCGGCGAGGTCGAGGCCCGGGCGACCTCCACCCGCTCGGTAGCGGCGAAGAGCGGCGCCTCGCGCAGCCCGGCAGCGGCGTCGGGTGGCGCGCCCGGGTCGAGCCGCGTGGCGTCGCTCAGGGCGCCCGCGTCGGGACCCGCATGGCCGAGCGAGGCGCTCGGGCCGTAGCCCGGACCGTAGCCCGGACCGTAGCTCGGGCCCAGCGCGGCTGCGAGCGCCTCCGGTACGGCCTCGCCGGCGGCGTGGGCACGCGCGAGGCGCAGCGCCGCCGAGAGCCAGCGGTAGGCGAGGTCGGCGGCGAGCGGGCCGGTCTCGGCGAACAGCAGCGGCACGTTCGGGTAGGCGGCCTGTAGGGCCGCAACCAGGTTCAGCAGCCAGCCGGGGCGGGTGCGTAGGTCGCCCTTCACCAGCTGCGACAGCCGCCCCTCGATCACGACCGCGGCGCGCGGCATGGTGGCCAGCTCGGCCAGCAGCAGCTGCAGCTGGCCCTGCACGGCCGCGCCGGCGAACTCCTCCAGGCGCTTGCGCTCCACCACCGCCACCAGCCGCTCGCCCTCGAACACGCCGTAGTCGCCCACCGGCAAGCGCCGCCGCTCGAGCGTGACCGGCAACCCCTTGAAGCGCCAGGCGTAGCGCTCGCGCAGGTCCACCGCCACCGTCAACGGTCCGTCGAGGCCGCGCGCGGTGGGCGTGCGGATGCCCGGGCGGGTGGCTTTCATCGAGCGCTCGCTACGCCAGAAGATCAGCGGTCGGCCGCGCTTGCTGGTCCACACGAACAGCGAGCGCCGCCGCTGCGTGCGCTCCAGCACCAGCTGCACCGAGGCGCCGACGCGCCGGCAGCTGGCCACCGGCACGCGCTCGATCACCTCGGCGTCCTCGGGCCAAGCGTCCAGCTCGGCGCAGAAGAGGTCCTTCGCGACCGGCCAGGTGTCGCGCGTGGCCAGCACCAGCGCGCCGCCGGCGAGCGGCAGCAGCAGCACCACCGGCAAGCGGGTGACGGCGCTGCGGCGCCCGATCACCAACTCGGGACGGCCCGGTGCGGCGGGTGTGGTGGTGGCCGGGATCGGCACGGCTCGAGCCTACCGGAGCGGGGCCGTGGGAGGATTCGGGTCGCTGGCGTGAGCGGATCGCTCGGAGGGCACGGACGCCCGCCCGGATCACCGCCCGCCCGGATCACCGCCGGCCCGGATCACCGCCGGCCCGGATCACCGCCCGCCCCGATCACCGCCCGCCCGGCTCAGCGCCCGTTCGCCCCAGCCATGTCGGGCGCGCAGGTGCGTTCGTAGTCCTCCTCCAGGCGCACGCCCAGCAGCAGCACCAGCCGGTTGACGAAGTTGTAGTAGCCGACCGTCAGGGCGGCGTCGAGGAGCGCGCGGTCGTCGTAGCCGTGCGCTCGCAGGGCGCCCACGTCGGCCTCGTCGGCAGCGCCAGGGTCGAGCGTGCTGCGCTCGGCCCAGGCCAGCAGCGCGCGCTCGCCCGGCGGCAGCGGTGCCTCGTGCGGGGCGCCGCGCTCCAGCGCGTCGGCGACGGCCGTCGCCTCGCCCAGGTTGCGCAGCGCCTGGCCGTGGTGCGCCACGCAGTACGCGCAGCGGTTGGCGGCCGACACGACGACGCCGATGCGCTCGCGCTCGATGCGCGAGAGCGACGAGCGCTGGAACACGATCGCCTTGTAGAGCTCCAGGTGGGCCGCCATCGCCTTGGGGTTGAGCGACTGCACCTGATGGACGTGGGCGACGCCGCCGCGGGCGCCGGCGATGGCGCGGTAGCGCTCGGCCAGCTGGCCCTCGGCGGCGGCAGGGTCGATGGTGGTGATCCACGCCATGGTGTGACCTCCTGAGGCGCAAGCCTACGCGAGCCTGCGTGCGTCTTGCGAGCGGTACGGGCGCCTGCGCGCAGACGCGCTTATCGCGAGCCTACGCGCGCTCGGCGCCGGTGACGCCGGTGAGGAACGCTAGGTAGGCCGGCACCAGCGGCAGCACGCAGGGCGAGAGGAACGACAGCGTGCCGGCCGCGGCCGACACCAGCAACCCCGGCGCCGCGCCGGCCAGCACGCTCTCGAGGCTGCCGAGCGAGGCCAGGAAGGGGGCGATGCGCTCCAGTTGCCCGGAGAGCAGCAGCGCCCCCACGGCGACCAGCAGCCAGCCGGCGACGCGCTCGGCGCGGTTGCCGAAGAGGCGGGCGAGCGATGTGGCCGGTACGAACACCGCGATGAGCAGGAACGGCAGCGCGAAGCCGGCGGCGTACGCCGCCAACAGCAGCGCGCCGCGGCCCGCGTCACCGCCGAGTGAGGCCAGCGCCAGCACCCCGGCCAGCACTGGCCCCACGCAGGGGGTCCAGCCGACGCCGAAGGCCAGTCCGACGAAGGCCGAGCCGGCGTAGCCGCCCGGATGACGCGTCACCCGGGCGCGCACCTCGCGCTGCAGGAACGGCACCCGGACCACACCCCCCAGTGCCAGCCCGAAGCCGATCAGCAGCAGGCCAGCGAGGATCGCCAGCAGCCGGTCGTACACGAAGAACAGCTCGCCGATCAAGCCGGCCCCGAAGCCGAGCGAGACGAACACCAGTGACATGCCGAGCATGAAGGCCAGTGCGTGCCCGAAGCGCCGGAGCGCGTGCGCCGGAGGTGGGGCCAGCGTGCTCATGGCGTCCAGCTGATGCCGAACGCGGCGGTGAGGCGTTCGGCCAGCGCGTCCGGCGTGAGCTCACCCACGAAGGTGGAGACAAGGGTGCCGTCGGCATCGAGGAAGTAGGTGGTCGGCAACCCGCCGGTGCGCAGCCGGCGCAGCACGTCGTTGGTGGGCTCGAGGCCGCGCACACGCTCGTCGGGATCGACCAGCGTGCGCAGCACCAGGCCTTCGCCGGCGAGGAAGCCGGCGGCGACGCTGGCGGTCTCGCCGGCGTTGAGCAGCAGCAGGCCCACGCCCTCGTCGGCCAGGTCGTCCGCGGCCTGCGCCAGCAGCGGCAGCTCCGCGCGGCACGGCGGGCACCAGCTGGCCCACACGTTCAGCAGCCAGCGCTGCCCGAGCAGATCGTCGTTGCTGAGCACGACGCCGTCCTGGTCACGCAGCTCGAAGGCGGGCAGCGGCTGGCCGGGGCGCTGCGCGAGGGCGCTCGCGCCGAGCGCGAGCACCAGCGTGAGGACGATGGCCCGCACGTCACTCGCCGCCCTCGGCGCTGTCGTCTTCGGCGCCGGGCCGCCGCACCTCGGTCTCCGGCCGGAAGGCGGCCCAGGCGAACCACAGCGTGTTGTCGTGCGACACCGCCTCGAGCACCGCGCCCGCCAGCGGGCCCGAGCGGGCGCGACCCGTCACGTCCCAGAGGCTGCCGCTGGCGTCGTCGACGAAGCCGTCGTCATGCGCCTCGAAGCGCAGCGCCTGGCCCTCGAAGGTGGCGCGGAAGAGGCCCACCGCACCGACGTCGCTGGCGTCGGCGATGCTGGGGCCACCGATGGCAGTGGCGGTGCCCGGCGCCCAGAACGCCACTACCGGCTCGCCGGCGATCTCGTCGTGCACCACCAGCTGCTCGCGAAGGTGCGAGAAGGGGTAGGCGACGGCTTCTGGCCCGTCGACGGTGATCCCCCTCGACTTCGGCGCCAGGCGGCCGTCGCTGGGGCCCTGGAACAGGAAGGCCGGCGAGCCGACCTCGTCGTAGCCGACGTACGGGTTCTGGCCGTAGCTGCGGCGGAAGCCGGTGTCGCGGCCCAGCACCAGCGCATCGGGCTCGGCCGCGCGGGCCTCCGCGAAGCCGACGATCTGGGCCGGGTAGCGGATCAGCAGGTCGCTGGCCATGTCGCCGACCACGCCCTCGCCGATCAGCTGCGACCAGAGCGTGAAGGTGCTGTCGTCGAACATGAGCATGTTGGAGAAGTAGAGCAGCCCCGAGACGCCGAAGGTGACGTCGATGCCGTACTCGGGCGCGGGCCGGCCGTAGAG
>PXAU01000287.1 GCA_003567075.1 Trueperaceae bacterium | reverse complement strand
GACACATCATGCGATGAGGATACCAAGCGGCCCATGAGAGGGCGGCCCATGAGAGGGCGGCCCATGAGAGGGCGGCCCATGAGAGGGCGCACCATGCGAAGGCGCCCCACGCGACGGCGCCCCGACCCGCAGCTGGGTCGGGGCGCCCCCCGATCGTTGCGCGTCGCGACCAGGCTCAGGGCGCGGCGCCGGTAGCGCCAGGTGGCCCGTCGGCGGTGTCGCCGTCCACGACCTCGCTACCTGCACGCCGAACGTTCGCCTTCTCGCTACCCGCCAGCTCACGCGCCTCCAGCTTGCTCTTGATGCGCTTGAGGACCGTGACCTCCTCGAGCGCACGTTGGTCCAGCACCGAGCGGATGTCCTTGATCTGGCGCGCGATGCCGGGGATCACCAGTTGCTCCAGCGCGTTCACGCGCCGGCTGGTCTTCTTGATCTCCTCGCCGATGCGCCTGAGCCGCGTCTCGGTGGCGGCCACTCGGATGATCGCCTCGGTGAGCGCCTTGAACTGCGCCGCCGCGTCGAGCGTGTGGGCACCGGCGCCGATGGGCGAGAAGGCGGTGCCGGCTGCGAAGGTGGGCGAGCGCACCTGCGGCACCTTGACCCCGAACAGGTTCTCCACCTCGATGCCGATCTCCACCTCAGCGTCCTCGGCCAGCGCCAGGCTCTTGACGGCCTCGGGGCCGTCCCAGGCGTTGGCCAGGAACAGCGATAAGTAGGCCTCCTGGCTGGCCTTGGTCAGGTCGCGGCGCGCCTGCAGCGAGGCCTTGACGAGGTCGAAGAACTCGCCGATCAGCGCGTCGCGCTTGCGCTTGAGCAGGTCCGCGCCGCGGTTGGCCAGCTTGAGCTGGTCGCGCCGCGCGAGCAGGTTCGAGCGGGTGGGAGCGATGGTCTCGGCCATGGCGTCCTCGCCTCAGACTCCGGACTTCGCGGAGCCCCAGAGCTCGTCCATCTTGGCGCCGTAGTACTTGTCGATCTGGTCGTTGGCAAGGCGCGTGAGCTCGCTCTTGGGCAGCTTCGAGAGCGTGTTCCAGGCGATCGTGAGCGAATCGTCGATCGTCCGGTTCGCGCCCCCCTGGTTGATGAAGCCCTTCTCGAACTCCTCGGCGAAGGCGAGGTAGAGCTTATCGTTCTCGGACAGCGCGTCCTCACCCGTGATCGCCACCAGCCGCCGCAGGTCGAGCCCGTTGGCGTAGGCGGCCTGCAGCTGATCCGCGACGTTCTTGTGATCCGGCCGCGTCTTGCCCGCTCCGATGCCGTTGTTCATCAGGCGCGAGAGCGAGGGGCCGGGGTTGATGGGCGGGTACACACCCTTGTTGTGCAGGTCGCGCGCCAGGTAGATCTGGCCCTCGGTGATGTAGCCGGTCAGGTCGGGGATCGGATGGGTGACGTCGTCGTCGGGCATGGTCAGGATCGGCAGCTGCGTCACCGAGCCCTTCTTGCCGGTCACCACGCCGGCGCGCTCGTAGATCGAGGCCAGGTCGGTGTACATGTACCCGGGGTAGCCGCGGCGGCCGGGGATCTCCTCGCGCGCGCCGCCGATCTCGCGCAGCGCCTCGCAGTAGTTGGTCATGTCGGTGAGGATCACCAACACGTGGTAGTCGTGCTCGAAGGCCAGGTACTCGGCCGCGGTGAGCGCCATCTTGGGCGTCAGTAGGCGTTCCACCGCCGGGTCGTCGGCCTTGTTCAGGAACAGCACCGAGCGCGCCAGCGCGCCGGTGCGCTCGAACTCCTTGGTGAAGAAGGTCAGCTCGCGCTGGGTGACGCCCATGGCGGCGAACACCACCGCGAACTCGCTGTCCTCGCCCACGACCGTCGCCTGGCGGGCGATCTGCGCCGCCAACTCGTTGGCCGGCAGGCCGGAGCCGGAGAAGATCGGCAGCTTCTGCCCCCGCACCAGGCTGATGAGCGTGTCGATGGTGGAGACGCCGGTCTGGATGAACTCCTCGGGCTTTGCGCGCGCGACGGGGTTGATGGGCGCGCCGCCGATGGGCAGGCGCGTGTCGGCCACCACCGGCGGCAGGCCGTCGATCGGCTCGCCGGTGCCGCTGAAGCGGCGCCCAATCATGTCCTTCGACACGCCCAACCGCGCCACGCTCTCCACCAGGTTCACGCTGGTGCTGGAGAGGTCGATGCCCGAGGTCTCCTCGAAGACCTGCAGCACCGTGTACTCCTTCGACACCTCGATCACCTGGCCGCCGCGCTCGCGGCCGCTGCCGTCGATGATGCGGACGATGGCGTTGTAGCTGAGGTCCGGCGCGTTCTGCAGGTAGAGCAGCGGACCCGAGACGTAACTGACCTCGGTGTAGCGCTTCTTGAGCAGCGTACTCACATCAAGCCTCCTGGCCTCGGGCCTGCAGGGCGCGGTCGCCGTCCAAGGCCTCCATCACGCTGTCGCGGTACGCCGCGAACTCGTCCTCGGGCACGTAGAGCGAGCGGTTGATCCGCTCCACCACAGGCTGCGCCAGGATCTCGTCGACCGTGGCGCCCTGCTCGAGCGCCGCGCGGGCCACGTCGTAGAACTTCAGCATCATCTGCAGCATGCTGTACGCCTTCTCGAGCGAGCAGGAGGCGTCGATCGGATCGAAGCCGTTCTGCTGCAGGAAGTCCTGCCGCAGGATGCGGCCGGCCTCGATCACCAGGCGCTCCTGGTCCTGCAGGGCGTCGGGACCGACCAGCTGCACCACCTCTTGCAGGTCGCTCTCGCGCTGCAGCAGCACGACGGCGCGCTCGACCACGTCGGGGTAGTCCTGCGCGACGTTCTCGCGGTACCAGTCCTCGAGGATGTCGCTGAAGAGCGAGTAGGAGCGGTTCCAGTTGATGGCCGGGAAGTGGCGGCGCCGCGCCAGCGAGGCGTCGAGCGCCCAGAAGCAGCCGGTGATTCGCAGCGTGGCCTGGGTGACGGGCTCGGAGAAGTCACCGCCGGCGGGGCTGACCGCGCCGATGATCGACACCGCGCCCTGCTCGCCGGCCAGCGTGGTGACGCGGCCGCCGCGCTCGTAGAAGGCCGCCAGTCGCGAAGCCAGGTAGGGCGGGTAGCCCTCCTCGGCCGGCATCTCCTCGAGCCGCGAGGAGATCTCGCGCAGCGCCTCGGCCCAGCGCGAGGTGGAGTCGGCCATGATCGAGACGCCGTAGCCCTGGTCACGGAAGTACTCGGCCAGCGTGATGCCGGTGTAGATCGAGGCTTCGCGGGCGGCCACCGGCATGTTCGAGGTGTTGGCGATGAGCACCGTGCGGTGCATCAGGGGGTTGCCGGTCTGCGGGTCCTCGAGCTCGGGGAACTCGACCAGCACGTCGGTCATCTCGTTGCCGCGCTCGCCGCAACCGACGTAGACCACGATGTCGGCGTTGCCGAACTTGGCGATCGACTGCTGCGTGACGGTCTTGCCCGAGCCGAACGGGCCGGGGATGGCGGCGGTGCCGCCCATCGTCAGCGGGAACAGCACGTCGAGGATGCGCATACCGGTCAGGAAGGGCGTGACGGGGTCGAGCTTCTGCTGCACCGGGCGGGGGCGCCGCACCGGCCAGGGGTGCGCCATCTTCAGCTCGGTGCCGTCTTCGAGCGTGGCGATGACGTCGTCGACGGTGTACTCCCCCGCGGCCACGATCGTCTTGATCACGCCACCCTGGCCCGGCGGGACCAGGATCTTGTGCGTGAACGAGAACTCGGGCACGGTGCCGATGGCGTTGCCCGCCGCGACCTCGTCGCCGACGGCCACGCTGGGCGTGAAGGTCCAGGTGGCCTCGCGCGAGAGCGCATTCACGGTGATGCCGCGGTCGATGTAGGTGCCGGACGCCTCCTCGATCTTGTCCAGCGGCCGCTGGATGCCGTCGAAGATGCCGTTGAGCATGCCGGGGCCGAGCTCGACCGCCAGCGGTAGGCCGGTGGAGACGACCGGCTCGCCCACGGTCAGGCCGCCGGTGTCCTCGTACACCTGCACGAAGGCGGTGTCGCCGTCGAGGCGGATGATCTCGCCGACGAGCTGCTCGCCGCCGACGCGCACGATGTCGTACATCCGTGCGCCCATCATCCCCT
>PXAU01000261.1 GCA_003567075.1 Trueperaceae bacterium | reverse complement strand
CTAAGCGCATGAGCTGGACGACGGCGCCTCGTCGCCCGGCTCAGAACAGCCGGCCTCCCGTGTCGAACGGGAGCGCGTACGGTTCCCCCTGCACCGAGAGGTGAGGGTGCTGCGCCACCTCGTCGAGCAGCGACGTCGAGACCTCGAGCACACCGAGTTCCTTCGTGCTGGCGATCCTGACCAAGCGCACGCGCTGTTTGTCCAGCACGTTGCTGGTCTTGATGGCGGCCTGGATCGCCTGGCGATCGTGCTCCAGCACCATCGGGATCTTGGCGGTGGCGGGCTGGGTGGACGTCAGCGAGTTCGGGTAGGTCCGATCGAAGCGGATCTTCTCGAAGGCGCGTCGCGTGGTGACGTCCGCCAGCCCGATGCCGTGGGCGTTCCCGCCCGAGCGCTCGCTCAGGTCGAGGACCGCGATGCGGGCGATACGGGGCCCACCGCTGGCGTAGGGCGTGTGGTAACGGCCGATCACGCTCGTGTCGAGGCCGGTGCCGGCGATGTCCTTGCCGATGCGGTCGACGACGAGCACGTCGAGTTCGTCGAAGGGGAGCCGCGGCGCCAGCTCGCGGGCGCGATCGAGCAGCGCCGGTTCCTCCTTCAGTATGGCGGGCGCAGGCACCACGGCGATCTGGCACAGTTCGCCGTACGCGTTCGCGACGACGCCAACGGCCCCTAGCACCTGGGCGCGAGCCAAGGTGACGCGGGCGCTCGCCACGATGTTCTCGGCCATGTGGCCGAAACCGCGATCGTGGCAGGCGTCGGCGCCGTGCTGCTTGCCGAGGCCGATCGCGAGCATCTTGACGAGCCCGCTCTCGTACCTGCCCCGGAAGGCGACGTGCGGCTTGATCGCGTTGAGGACCAGGATCGCGTCGGCCTCGTGGGCGTAGGCGTCGAGGTAGACCGGCAGGCCATCGTCGGTGCGGCCGATCTCGCGCACCTCCATGGTGGCTTCGATCGGGGCTCCCACGCTGGCCTCGGTCACGCCCAGGCCCGCCAGCACCTCGACCTGCCCGGCCGCCGTGGCGCCACCGTGGCTGCCCATGCTCGGCACCACGAACGGCCGCGCACCGGCGCGGCCTACCTCCTCGACCAGCGTCCGCACGAGCAGCGGTAGGTCGCTGACGCCACGGCTGCCGACCCCCAACGCCACGCGCTGCCCCGGTTCCAGCCCGCGCAGTACCCCCGAGGCGCGCAGACGCTCGCGCAGCTCGCCGGCGACGTCCGCCAGGACGGGTCGCGGGAAGCGTTGCTCCACGCGGACGACGTCGGGGACGCCCACGGGGGCGAGGAGGCGCTCGATACTCACGGCGATCGACCGACCGGTGTCGCTCGAGGTCGAAGCGGTCCTGCCTTGGCGTCGGCCATGGGCCTCACTATGCGCTGCGGACGGACCGGCCGTCCATCCATCCTTCCGGGCGGGCGCCCGGCGGATGGCTCGGCGCTCAGCCCCGCTCGTCGCTCACCCCTTGACCCACATCCATCCCTCACGCCGCGCGATCGCCGGAACCTCGGGAGCGATCGCCTCCCCGGCCAGGAAGTCGATCCCGGCGGCGACGCACAGCACGGCGTCCAGCGCGTGCGCTTCGAGCGCGGCGAGGTCGACGTCCGTCCCCTCGAGACGTGCCTGCAACCAGAGCGCGATCGCCGGGCGGGCCGGGCTCGAAGGCCGCTTGTACCCGCGGGTCGGCAGGCCATGGGCGATCAGGGTGGCAGCGGGGTAGACCTCGATCGCCGCAGGCCCGCCCGCGCCATCGGCGTGCCAGGCCAACCCGATGTGGTGGCCGCTCGCCTGCCGCACCGCCTCGAGCAGCGCCAGAGCGGCCCAAGCGGTGCGGGCGATGCGGTCGGCGCCGACCTCGAGCGGACGCTTGCCGGTGCGCGCCTGGACCTGGCGGTCGGTCGCGCGGTTGAACAGTGTCTCGATCGGTGCCGTGAGCGGGTCGCCGGCGCGGTGGGGGGCCAGCGCCGGACCGAGTTCAGCAGGCCAGCCGAGCGGCGCATCGAGGGCGAGGAGCGTCTCGGGTTCGTCGCGGAGCCACATGGTCACGATCTCGACCGGTGGCCGATCGTGCGAGCAGACGAGCGTCTCCAGCAGCTGCCAGCGCCCCTCGTGGAACCGGGCCCGCGCGAGGCCCACGTTGGCGGCGACGGTGGCGCAGTCGACGCCGATGACGCTGCAGTAGGGCATGGGTGATCGTATCGGGTCGTCGTGACACTCGCCGTGGCCGGCCTCGCGATGCGAGCGCCGCCAGCGGCAAGCGCGTCGGTGCGGTTGCGGCCCCGCCTGTTAGGCTCCTGCCAATGGCACCGGTCATCGTGATCATGCTCGACGGCATCTCGGCCGATACGTTCGCCCGCTTCGCGGCGCGGATGCCGCACCTGCACGCGCTGGCTGCGCGCGGCCTCGCGGTCGAGCGGGTCGCGGCTGACGTGCCGGCCACCTCGCTCCCGGGTCGCACCGGGATCCTGACCGGCCTCGACCCCAGCCACCACGGCATCTACGGCAACCTCGTATGGGACGGCGCGCGCTTCCGCTATGCCAACCCCGATGACGTGCGCGTCCCCACCCTGCCGCAGCAGGCGCTGGCCGCCGGGCTCGACGTGGCGGTGCTCGGCTATGGGATGGTGCGCCCCGAGGACGCCACCACCTTCCACCACGCCTGGTGGGCGCACGAGATGCTGCAGCGAGCGCGCGACGAGGCGCCGATCCCGGCGGACGAAGGCTGGTTGCGCACCGCGCGCCACGCCGACGCCTCCGGACGGATCGCAGCGTTGGCCGCGGCCGGCTTGCCCGCTGGCGTCCCCGACGCCTACGCCGGCGACCGCATGCACTACCTCATGAGCGAGCTGACCGGCGACCAGACGATGCTGCAGTGGACCGCGGCGCTCGCCTCCACGGCCGATCCGCCCGACCTCATCGTCACCGAGGTGCTCACCCCCGACTCGGTCCAGCACGTTGCAGGCCACGACCACCCGTTCGCGCTGTGGTCGCTCGGCTACGCCGACGCGCTCGTCGGCGAGGTCGTGCGGGGGCTGGAGGCCGCCGGTCGGCTCGACTCGACCAGCCTGCTGGTGACGAGCGACCACGGGCACGGTCCGGTGGACGGCGCGCTCTACCTCGACGCGTTGCTGCCCGGTGCGACCTGCGCCAGCGAGGGCGGGATCGCGTACGTCGCGGTCGACGGGGCGGGCGAGGCCGATCGGATCGCAGCGCGGTTGCGCGCCCACGGCGTCGAGCGACTGGCCGGCGACCACCTGCCGCGCGAGCAGCGTGATGCGGTGGCAGCGTTCACCGTTCCCGGCCGCGCGGTCGGCTTCGAGCTGGCGGCGCCGGCCGAGCGCGCCGGTGCCACCGAGGGGCCGTCGCGCTACGCCTCAGGGCACGGTTTCGCGCCCGGAACCGCCTCCGACGAGCGCTTCCTGGTCGTTGCGGGCGGCGGCGTCGAGCCGCAGCGGGTGCCGCGGGCGGCCTCGGCGGACGTCGCCGCGACGGTGCGTGCGCTACTGGGGTTGCCGCCACGGGGCGTCGGGCGCGCGCTCTGCTGACACGCACGTGACATCTGCGCCCCAGACTGGTACTGGTGCTCGCCGCGCTCCGAACTAGTCGCGGCGAGCGTGCTAGGGTCAAAAGGCCCACGTGTGGTGGGGCTGCCGGCGGCCTCGAAGACGCGACGCTTCGTCGAGGTCGCCCGTGGGCTCCGCCGACCTCGCACTCGACGCACCCGAGAGAGGACCTCCATGACGAGACGAACCGTGCCCGCCCTGATTCTGACGCTCCTCGCAATGCTCGCCCTACCTCTGATCGCCAACGCCCAAGGCGATCGCTTGGTGGTCTCGCTCTCGAGCGATCCCACCTCGCTGTTCTTGCCGCGGGCGTCCGACCGGACGGCGCACAACGCTGGGTTGCCGCTCTACGACAGCCTGATCTGGATCAACGACGACCTCGAACTCGAACCGGCGCTTGCCGAACGCTGGGAGATCTCCGAGGACGGCACCGAGTACGTGTTCTACCTGCGGCGGGACGTCACGTTCCACAACGGTGAGCCGTTCACGGCCGAGTCCGTTGTCGTCACGTGGGAGACCGGCAGCG
>PXAU01000241.1 GCA_003567075.1 Trueperaceae bacterium | reverse complement strand
GCGTGCTGTCCGACCGGGTGGTCGACATGCGTCTCGTGCCCGTCGAGGGCGAGACCGTCGTCGAGCTGCCCGTCAGCGACGACTGGGGCGTCGGCGCGTACGTCACCGCCAGCCTCATCCGCCCCAGCGACGGTCCGGAGCACCTGCCCGCGCGCAGCCTCGGGCTGGCCCACGCCACGCTTCTACCCGGCGACCGGGCGCTCGACACGCTGCTGTCGGTGCCCGCCGAGACGAGATCGCGCGAGCGCCTCGAGGTGGTGCTGGAGCTGCCAGACGCCCCCGATGGGCCCGCCTACGCCACCGTCGCGGCGATCGACCTCGGGGCGTTGACGCTGACCGGCTTCGCCTCGCCCGACCCGACGGCGCACTACTTCGGGCAAAGGCGCCTGGGCGTCGCCATCCGTGACATCTTCGGGCGGCTGATCGATGCCAGAGCGGGCGCGCTGGGCGAGGTGCGCTCCGGCGGTGGCCTCGAGACCGACGAGGCCCCCCGCGACGGACCCCTCCCGATCGAGGAGGTCCTGGCGTTCTTCAGTGGCCCGGTGGCCGTCGAGGACGGCCGCGCGGTGGTGGGCTTCGACCTGCCGGCCTTCAACGGCACCGTGCGCGTCATGGCGGTCACCTGGACCGATCACGCCGTCGGCGAGGCCGAGGCCGACGTGCTGGTGCGCGACCCGGTGGTGGTGCAACCCAGCCTGCCGCGCTTCATGACCCCGGGCGACGTGAGCCGCCTGCGGCTCGAGTTGACCCACGTCACGGGCGCCGCCGGCACCATGGCGCTGGAGGTCGTCGGTCACGGCGTGGAGGAGGTGCCGGCCAGCGTCACGCTCGCAGACGGCGGGCGCGCCGTGCTCGACCTGCCGCTCGCACCCACCGAGGTGGGCGACCACACCTATCGCGTCGCGCTGACCACGCCCGACGGAGAGGTGCTGACGCGCGAGCTGCGCCTCAGCGTTCAGCACACCGACCCAGAGAGCGCGCGCTCGTCGCAGTTCGTGCTGTCGCCCGGCGAGAGCTTCCGCTTCGACGAGGACGCGCTCGCCGGGTTCCGACCCGGCACCGCCTGGGCGACGCTGATCGCCGGTGGCGGCGCCGCGCTCGACCCGCCCGGCCTCGTCCAGCGGCTGCTCCGCTACCCCTACGGCTGCACCGAGCAGATCGCCTCGGGCCTCCAGCCGCTGCTACTGACGCCGGGGCTGGTCGTCGAGCTCGGGTTCTTGAGCGAGGCCGAGGTGCACGAGCAGCTCCAGGTCGGGATCGACCGCATCCTCACGCGCCAGCGGCGCACCGGCGGCTTCGGGGTGTGGGGGACGACCGGGTACGACCTGTGGCTCGACGCTTACGTCACCGACGTGCTGCTGCGCGCCGAGGCGCGCGGCGCGACCTTACCCGAGCACGTGCTGCGCCTCGCGCTCGACAACCTGCGCAACCAGCTGGCGATGGCCGGCGCCATGCACGACGGCGCGGCGGCCTACGCCTACGCCCTCTACGTGCTCGCGCGCGCCGGCGAGGCCGCCATCGGCGACCTGCGCTACTACGCCGACACCCTGCCCGAGCGCTTCGACACGCCCCTGGCGGCGGCGCAGCTCGGGGCCGCGCTGGCGGCGTACGGCGAGCGCGCCCGCGCCGACGCGATGTTCACCCAAGCGCGCGACCTGGCGCTGGGGGGCGTCGACCAGAGCGGCTGGCGCGACGACTACGGCACCGCGCTGCGCGACCGGGCCGGCCTGCTGGCGCTCGCGATCGAGGCCGGCAGCGGCGTCATCGATCGCCGACAGCTCGCCAGCCTGCTGGTGCGGCGCGCGCCGGCGTACCAGCTCTCCACGCAGGAGGCCACCTGGGCACTGCACGCGGCGGTGGCGATGGGCGCCGAGGCGCAGGGGCTCATCCTCGACGGCCAGCCCGTCCCGGGCGACGTCGTGCGGCTCTTCGACGGCACGCCCGCCACCATCCGCAACGCCGGCAACGCAGACGTGACGGTGACCCTCACCGCCTTCGGCGTGCCGGAGGTCGCCCCCGAGGCCGGCGGCATCGGCTACACCATCCACCGCAGCCACTACGCGATCGACGGCACGGCGGCCGACCTGAGCGGCGTGCGCGTCGGCGACCGGGTGGTGGTCTCGCTCGAGGTCCGCCCGGACCGCGGCGTCCCCGGCGGTCGATTGCTGATCGACGCGGCGCTGCCGGCGGGCTTCGAGATCGACAACCCCAACCTGTTGCGCGAGGGTGACGTCCGCGCCCTCGACTGGCTCGCGTCGTACGTCGAGACGCAGATGACCGAGGCGCGCTCGGATCGCTTCCTGGCAGCGGTCGACTGGATGGCCGACACCTCGCTGCGGCTGGCCTTCGTGATGCGCGCGGTCTCGCCGGGTGACTTCCACTACCCGGCCGCGGCGGTCGAGGACATGTACCGCCCCACCAACCGCGCGCAGAGCGAGACGGGCCGGGTGACCATCGGCCCATGAGACTCGGCCCATGAGACGGCGTGCGTCCCCAGCCAGCGGGCCTGACGCGCCTCGGGCGGCGCTGACGCCTCACGCGCTCCGTGCGCGCCGGGCAGCGCGGGCGGCCCTCGCGCTCCTGGCACTCGCGTTGGCCCTGTGGCTCGGCGCCGAGCGCTGGGTGGCCACGACCGAGCTGCCACCGCTGGCGAGCGAGACGTCGACCCAGGTGCTGGCCAGCGACGGCCAGCTCCTGCGCGCCTTCCCCGTCGGGGACGGGCGCTGGCGGCTGGCGCTCGAGTTGGATCGCGTCGATCCCGGCTACCTGGCGATGCTGATCGCCTACGAGGACAAGCGCTTCTTCGAGCATCGCGGCGTGGACCCGCTGGCGCTGGCGCGCGCGCTCGGGCAAGCGCTGATGCAAGGGCGCCTGGTGTCTGGCGGATCGACGCTCACCATGCAGGTCGCTCGGCTCCTCGAGGACGGCGCCACCGGCAGCTGGTCCGGGAAGCTGCGCCAGATTCGGCTCGCGCTGGCGCTCGAGCGGGCGCTGTCGAAGGACGAGATCCTGACGCTGTACCTACACCACGCGCCGATGGGCGGCAACCTCGAGGGCGTGCGGGCAGGCAGCCTCGCGTGGTTCGGCAAGGAACCCGGACGCCTGACCGAGGCGGAGGCGGCGCTGCTCGTAGCCCTGCCGCAGGCGCCGAGCCTGCGCAGCCCCGAACTGCACCCCGAGGAAGCCCGCGCGGCGCGCGACCGGGTGCTGACCCGCGCGGAGGCCGTGGGCGTGATCAACGCCGACGCCGCCCGAGCAGCGCGGCGCGAAGCGCCGCCCGTCGCGCGCCGCCCCTTCCCCGCCCTCGCTCCCCACCTGGCCGATCGCCTACGAGCGGCCGAGCCCGACCGGCTCGTCCACCGCACGACCCTAGACGCGGACCTGCAAGCGGCGCTGGAAGCGCTCACCCGCGACGCCCTCAGCCATCTCCCGAGGCACGTGACGGTGGCGATCCTGGTCGCCCACCAGGACAGCGGCCGGATCCTGGCCAGCGTGGGCTCGGCCGACTACACCAGCGACGCCCGGCGCGGCTTCGTCGACATGACCCAGGCGCTGCGCTCGCCCGGCTCGACGCTCAAGCCCTTGGTCTACGGGCTCGCGTTCGCTGACGGCCTGGCGCACCCGGAGACGCTCCTCAACGACCGGCCCGCCACCTTCGCCGGCTACGCGCCGCGCAACTTCGACAACACCTTCCGCGGACCCGTCAGCGCCCGCGAAGCGTTGCAGGCCTCGCTCAACCTCCCGGTCGTGGCGTTGACGCACGCGCTGGGCCCGCCACGGGTGATCGCGGCGCTGCGGCAGTCGGGAATCACCGCCGAGGTGCAAGGTGACGTCCCAGGCTTGGCGGTCACCTTGGGCGGCCTCGGCATGAGCCTCGAAGGGCTGGTGCAGCTGTACGCAGCCATCGCTCGCGGCGGCGAGGCGCTCGCGCTCACCGTGATCGAAGATGCAGCCCAACCGCGCACGCAGCTGATGACGCCCGCGGCCGCCTGGCACGTGGGCGACATCCTCGCCGGCGCGCCGCTCGCGGCGCGGCTGCCGGACTGGCCGCTAGCCTTCAAGACCGGCACCTCCCACGGGCACCGCGACGC